>NZ_FMCI01000392.1 GCF_900091845.1 Streptomyces sp. SolWspMP-5a-2 | reverse complement strand
AACACTTCACCGCGGGCGACGACGCACGCCTCGCCTTCACCTACCACGCCAGGAACGTCAACCTCGTCCTCGGCGGCCAGGGCAAGGTCACCGTCCTCGTCGACGGGAAGACCGAGAAGACCGTCACCGTCTCCGGCACACCGACCATGCACCGCCTCATCGACGACGACACCGCCCGCACCGCCAAGCTCGAACTCCGCTTCACCCCGGGCATCGAGGCGTACGCCTTCACCTTCGGATGAGCGGGCGGGCAGAGGGGCGCCGACGGGGGAGCCGTGAGCGACCTGGGCGCGGATCATCCCGGCGAAGAGGGCGGGCCTGTCGGGGGACGGGCCGGTGACACCGTTCGTGCGATGCGGTGCCCGGGTCAGACCGAGATGCGGCGGCCCGTCACGGAGTCCGGTTCGATGCGCACCAGGAGGTGGCGGTGCCCGCCCGCCCAAGGGGCGCTCCAGGACCTCCGGGTCAGCCGGAGCGCCTCGTCGCGGTCGGTCACCGGACGCGCCTGGCCGCGCACCAGCACGCTCCAGCCCTGGCTGAAGTCGTCGTCGATGCGGTCCACCTCGAAGGCGACCCGGCTGCCGGAGGCCAGCGCCGGTGTGGCGCCGCGCGCGGTCCTGAAGACGATCGTGCCGTCGATCACGCTGTAGTTGACCGGCACGATCGTCGGCCCGCCGTCCGTGGACACCGCCAGCCTGCCGACCCCGTGCGAGCCCAGCAGATCCCCGCACTCCGTCCTGCTCAGCGCGGTGAACTCCGCGGCGGGCGCGGCCTGTCCACGGCCGGGCGGCAGATCGACGTCCCCTCCGGTGAGCACGGAGACGGTGGTCTCCAGCACCCCCGCGAGACTGAGCAGCGTGCCGCGGCCGGGCGCGGCACCGGGATGCTGTTCCAGGTGGCGCAGGTAGTCGGTGGCCATGCCCGCGCGCTCGGCCGTCTCCTGGCGGGAGAGACCGAGGGCCGTGCGGCGCGCGGCGATCCTTCGCCCCAGATCACCCGCGGGGGAGGCGTCCGCCGCCGTCGTCGTCCGTGCTGGGGTCCGCGGCTGTTCGGTCATGACGCTCAGGTCCTCTCGTCGGCACGCCGTGGACGGCCCGGGACGATCCACCGGCCCGCCTTCCCCGGCCGGGCGTCGCCCCTGTCCACTGGCCTCAGCCTGCCGCGCCGGGACCTCCACGGCTCGGGCCGTCCGGCCCCCGTCAGAGGGCGTACGGCCCAGCCGTCCGACCGGGTCCGGACCGTCGTGGCCCCTGATCGCGCCCGGCGTCCACGGGCATCCCGCGTCCGGCGCCACGGGGCATCCCACGTCCGGCGTCCACGGGCATCCCGCGTTCAGGAGGCCGGTGGCTGGTGCTGGGTGGCCATGACGGCGGCCTGGATGCGGCGCTCGACGCCGAGCTTGGCCAGCAGGCGGGAGATGTGGTTCTTGACCGTCTTCTCCGACAGGTAGAGGCGCCCGCCGATCTGGCTGTTCGTCAGCCCCTCCCCGATCAGTCCGAGGATCTCCCGCTCGCGCGGCGTCAGCTTGGCGAGGGTCTCGCTCTGCGGGTCGGGCGGGGCCTGCGGACCGCGGATCCTGCTCATCAGCCGGGCTGTGGTGGCGGGGTCGAGCATCGACTCGCCCGAGGCCACCGTCCGTACCGCCGACACCAGGTCGGAGCCCTTGATCTGCTTCAGGACGTACCCGGCCGCGCCCGCCATGATGGCGTCGAGGAGCGCGTCGTCGTCGTCGAACGACGTCAGCATCAGACAGGCCATGCCCGGCATCCGGTCCCGCAGGTCGCGGCAGACGGTGATGCCGTTGCCGTCCGGGAGGCGGACGTCGAGGACGGCCACGTCCGGGCGGAGCGCGGGGCCCCGGGCCAGCGCCTGCGCGATGGTCCCGGCCTCGCCGACGACCTCGATGTCCGGCTCCGCGTCCAGCAGGTCGTGCAGCCCCCGCCTGACCACCTCGTGATCGTCGAGCAGGAAGACCCGCACCGGGTCGCCCTCCGAGAACTGCCGCATGTCGTCCATGACACCCCTTCGTCCGGGTCCCTGTCGGATCCTTTACCACCCGTCGCGCCCCGCATAGGGCCGAACGGCTCATCCGGGCCGGACAGGGGCCCGCACGGTCCCACCGGGGGACCTGGACGGCCCTCGCCGGGGACGCGTCCCGGCTGCGGGGCTCGCGGTGAGCGGGGGATCCCTGGGCCGGTCGGAGGGTGCCGTCCCCCGACCCCGCGGACCCGGCCTCCGGCTCGCCGTCGGGTCCGCCCGGGTCGCATCCTGGTGGGTGTGGCGCTCTCCACGCTGGTGCGACCGCTGCGGCACGTCCGGGCCGTGGTGTTCGACACGGACGGCGTGATCACCGACTCGGCGCGGGTGCACGCGGCCGCGTGGAAGCGGGCGTTCGACGCCTGTCTGCGGGAGGCCGGGCAGGACCGGATGTTCGACGAGGCGGACGACTACCGGCGCCACGTCGACGGCCGGTCCCGTCGGGACGGGGCCGCCGCCTTCCTCGCGGCGCGGGGTCTCGACACCTCGCCCGAGGCGGTGCGCGCGGTCGCCGACCGCAAGGAGCGGCTGTTCGCGCGCGCCCTGCGCGAGCACGGTGTCGAGGTCTATCCCGGGACGTCGCGACTGCTGCGGGTGCTGGAAGCCGCCGGGGTGCCGTGCGCGGCGGTGTCGGCGTCCCGGCACGCGACGGAACTGCTGGAGCGGGGCCGGGTCCGCGACCTGTTCGCCACCGTGGTGGACGGCGCGGAGGCGGCCCGGCTCGCGCTGCCGGGCAAACCCGATCCGGCGCTGTTCCTGGAGGCCGCCCGCAGACTGGGCGTCCCGGCCGACCGGTGCGCCGTCGTCGAGGACGCGCTGCCCGGCGTCGAGGCCGGGCAGCGCGGCGGCTTCGCCCTCGTCGTCGGGGCCGACCGCACCGCGGACTCCGCCTCGGCCGCCGACCTGCGCGCCCACGGCGCCGACCTGGTCGTCCGCGATCTGGCCGAACTGCTCGCCGGTGACGACGCCTGACCCCGCGCGACAGACTCGGCGAGGGAGCGGCTGAGGGGGGCGGTGTGGGCCCCGGCCTGCCACGGCTCGAACCCGACCCGCGCGGGCACTGCTGAGGGGGCACCGCGCACCCCCGGCGACGGCCGCTCCGCGGATCGTGGCGTGGCTCCGGCGGTGCCGTCTCCCGGTCAGGTGGGCCGTTCGGTCCCGTCCGGGGACGTGCGGTCCCTGACGTGCCCAGGACCGCGCGGGTCAGTCTGGAGGCGTGAGACCCCCTTCCGGGAGGTGGGGACAGTGACCCGAACCATCGCGGTGGGCCTCGACGGTTCACCGGAGAGCGCTGCCGCCGCGCGATGGGCGGCGCGTGAGGCGGTACTGCGGGGCGTGCCGCTGGAGATCGTCCGCGTCCGTGAGCCGGAACCCGCCCTCGCCGCGCGGGCGCCCCTGCTCGGCGCCGAGACCCGCCGGGAATGGGAAGGCGGGAGCCCTCGCGACACCGCGGACACGCTGCGGGACAGTCATCCCGGGCTCGTCGTGCTCACCGACCGGCTCACCGGGACGGCGGACGACACGCTGATCGACCTGTCCGGTTCCGTCGCACTGCTGGTCCTGGGCTCACGCGGCCTCGGCGGGATCGGCGGCCACCTCCTCGGCTCGGTCGCCCTCGCCGTCGTCGCCCACGCGACCTGCCCCGTGGTGGCGGTACGGGCCGCCGCGCACGCGTCCGGCGACCACACCCCGGACGATTCCGGCCGTCCGTCCGCGGCGACGCCCTCCCGGCCGGTCGTGGCCGGCATCGACGCCGCGGACCCGTCGCACGATCCGGTGCTGAGGTTCGCGTTCGAGGAGGCGCGGCTCAGGGGAGCGCCGCTGCGGGTCGTGCACGGCTGGAGCGAACCGTTTCCCCCGGGCTACCGCTTCCACGGCGACGTCGACGTCCACGCCATGCTCCTGCGCAGACAGGCCGCCGTGCTCGCCCGCACGCTGCACCCCTGGCGGCAGAGGTTCCCCGACGTCCGCGTCATCGAGGCGAGCCGCTGCGGCAGCGCCGCGCAGGTCCTCGTCGCCGCCTCCCGCGAGGCGGCGCTGACCGTCGTCGGCAGGCGCACCCGCGCCGCACCCCTCGGCCCGCACCTCGGCCACGTCACGCACGCCGCACCGCACCACGTGACCGCCCCGGTAGCCGTCGTCCCGCACGACTGACCCCGAGGAATCGAGGAACGCATGAGTGACGACGACGTCAGGGCGCCCGGGGAACCGCGCGCCGCAGGGCACCCCGTCACCTCCCGTACGGAGCGGTGGGAGTGATGGTCCTGCCGATAGCCGTCGGCATCGACGGCTCCGAAGCGAGCCTGCGGGCGGTGGAGTGGGCGGCCGACGAGGCGGCACTGCGCGGGGCGCGGCTCCGACTGGTCGAGGCGTCCCTCTGGGAACGGCTGGAGGGCGACCTGCTCCCAGGACACCCGAACGCGCCCTACGAGCGGATGCGGGTCGAGCGGAACGCCGCCGTCGCGGAACGCCGCGCCCTGGAGCGCCGACCGGACGTCCGGGTGACGTCGGCCGTCTTCGCCGAGGCACCGCAGCCCGTCCTCGTCCGGGAGAGCCGCACCGCCACCGCGGTGGTGCTCGGGTGCCGCGACAGCCACGGCGTCGACCGCGCCTTCCTGGGCTCGGTCGGCCTGGGTGTCGCCGGGCACGCGCGGTGTCCGGTGATCGTCGTGCGCGGCAGCGACGGACCACCTCCTGCGGCACCGGGTCGGATCGGCCTGGGAGTCGGCGGGCGGGCGGGGAAGTCGGCCGCCGCGCGGTTCGCCCTGGAGGAGGCGGCGCTGCGGGGCGCGTCCCTGCGGATCGTGCGGACGCGGGGGAGGCACCCCCTGGAGACAGCCGCCGAACGCACGCTGTCCGCCAAGGCGTTGGAGGAAGCGGGGCGCGGGAAGGCAGACGCGTCGGTCGCCGACGTCCTGCGCGACATACGCGACGGCTTGGCCGTGGACCGCCGCACGACGGAGGGGCACGCCCGGGAGGTGCTGCTCGCGGTCTCCCGCGAGGTGGACCTGATCGTCGTCGGCGACCGCAGGCGGGGCGAGCATCCCGGCGTCCGGCTGAACAGCGTGGCCCATGCCCTGCTGCTGCACGCGTCCTGCCCGGTCGCCGTCGTACCGGAGCACATGTAGGTGGTAGACGCCGGTCACGCCTACCGGGTGGCGTTCCCGGAGGGTTCCGCACAGCCGACGGGCGCGCCGAACGCCATCGGTCCCGTACCGGACTTGGACGGACGACAGGGCTGAGCGCCCCTGCCGTCCCGGTCCCGCTGTCCGTGCTGACCGGGCGGTTCCTGGTGGCACGGGCAGACGCGGAACAGGACAGGCCCTGCGCTTCACGCCGCCGGGCTCGGGTGACCCCGGCCCGCGCCGGGCGTGTGCCCCGTCGGGAGGGCGTCGGCCGGGTCGGTGACGGCCACGGCGGCTGCGGTCAGTCGGCAGTCCACGCGTGTCACGCCTTCGACACCGCCCACCAGACGCTCCGCGAGCGGTATCAGGGAGGCGTCCGCGACGCACCCGGTGACCGTGGCGACCCCCTCGGCGACCGTGACGTCGACGCGATCCGCCGGTCCCGTGAAGAGGGCGTCGACGACCTCGCTCCGGATCTCGGCGGCCAGTTCGTCGTCCGGGCGCAGGAACACCGTGAGCAGGTCGGCGCGGCTCACCACCCCCACGAGCACGCCCTCGGCGTCGGTGACGAACAGCCGTTTGACGTGCCGCAGCGCCATGATGCGCGCGGCCTCGGCGAGTTTGGTGTCCGGGTGCACGGTGACCGCAGGCGTGCTCATCAGCTCCCCGGCGTCCACCGCGCCCGCCTTGGTGAGGTCGGCGAGACGGCGCATCTGGGTGATCCGGTCCGGGTCGCTGTCCCGGAACTCCTCCTTGGGCAGGAGATCCGCCTCGGAGACGACACCGATCACCCGCCCGTCGCCCGCCAGCACCGGAAGGGCGCTGACCCGCCAGCGCCTCATGCGCCCCACGATGTCCTTGAAGAGGGCCTTGGGCCCCACGGCGACGACAGCGCGCGTCATCACGTCACTCACTCGGTGCGGGCCGCTCTCCATGGTGTCCTCCTCGGTGCTGCGGACGGTCGGGCAGGTCGGGCCGCGCCGACCGTCCGGGGCGGACCGGGCTTCGTCGTTCCCGTTTCCTGGTCCTCCTTCAGGGTGGGCGTGCGGGACCGCCCCCGCCACGGGCCGTACGGGCCGGGCGGAGGGCCCTTCGGCCCAGCGGGCGCCCGCCCCGACCGGCCCCGAGGCCGCGCGGGGCGAACGCCGACGCGACCTGTGGGCCCACCGGCCCGCCGTCCCTGGGCCTGACGGCCCCGCCGGAGGCCCCCGCGCGGCACTCCCCACCACGCTCCCGGGCGACGAGCGTTGGTACACGGGCCCGACGGCCCACGGAACGGGCGGGACATCCGAGAGAACACGAGCACCCTGGGCACCCTGGGCACCACGAGCGTCGGGAGCGGCGATGATCGCGAACATGGCAGCCACGGGCGGGTACCGGGGGACCGGCCCCTGCCCGTCACCGGCGCGTCCGGTCGGCCGGTGGGCGCGGTGAATCCACCCCTCGTCGTCGGTGTGGACGGGTCGCAGGCCGGCCTGAGAGCCGTCGACCGGGCGGTGGACGAGGCCGCGCTCCGCGGCGTGCCGTTGCGCGTGGTGTACGCCTCCCGCTGGGAGCACTACGAAGGAGTCTCACCGACCGGGGATCCGCGCACGCCACCCGACCAGGCACTGGCCGAGAACATCGTGCGCGCCGCCGCGCGGCGGGCCCGGAGACGCCGGACCGGCGTCGAGATCGTCACCGACGTGCTGCCCGAGGACCCCGCGTACGGGTTGCTGCGGGAGAGCGCGGGCGCCGCCGCGCTGGTGCTGGGCACCCGCGGCCGCAGCGGTGTCGTCGAGACGCTCCTCGGGTCCGTCGCCTCGGAGGTCGCGGCGCGGTCGGCGTGCCCGGTTGTCGTGGTGCGCGGCAGCCACGACAACCGGGTGCGCCCCGCCGAAGGAGTCGGCCCCGTGGTCCTGGGTCTCGGCGCGCGCGGACCCGACTCGGCCGCGCTGCGCTTCGCCCTCCAGGAGGCCCGGCTCCGCGGCGCGCCCCTGGACGCGGTGCGGGCCTGGCGTCCGCCGCTGCGCCCTGCCCCCGGCCCCGCCTTCTCCACCGCAGGACCGGATCACCCGGCCGAGCGGGAGGCCGCCGAGGCGCTTGCGGCCACCGTCAGGGACGCCCCCGCGGACGTGCGGCTGCGCCCGCACGCGGTGGAAGGGCGCCCGCGGGAGGTACTCCTGGACGCCTCCCGCGAGGCGGGCCTGCTGGTGGTCGGTGCCCGTCGTCCGCCGGGACACACCGGTCCGTGGTCGGGACGGATCGCGCACACCGTGCTGCACCGCTCGGCCTGCCCGGTCGCCGTCGTGCCCGAGCGCGCCTGAACGGGGCGAACGGCCGCTCAGAGACCCGCAGTGTGATCGGGGACGTAGGTCTGGAGGTCGCGCGGCGGGCGCTCGTAGCCGGTCGACGGCGGCCGCTCGGGGAGCAGGAGCACCTGCGGTTCCGCCTCGTCGTAGGGGACGGAGTCCAGCAGGTGGGCGATCATGTTGAGCCGGGAGCGCCGCTTGTCGTCGCTCTCCACGACGTACCAGGGCGCCTCCTGGATGTCGGTGTGGACCATCATGTCGTCCTTGGCCCGGGAGTACGCCTCCCACCGCGTGATCGACTCCAGGTCCATCGGCGACAGCTTCCAGCGGCGCAGGGGGTCGTCAAGCCGCCGCCGGAAGCGGTCCTGCTGCTCGGTGTCGCTCACCGAGAACCAGTACTTGCGCAGCAGGATGCCGTCCTCGACCAGCATCCGCTCGTAGAGCGGGCACTGGCGCAGGAAAAGCCGGTACTCCTCCTGCGTGCAGAACCCCATGACGTGCTCGACGCCCGCCCGGTTGTACCAGGACCGGTCGAACAGCACGATCTCCCCGGCCGTCGGCAGGTGCTCCACGTAGCGCTGGAAGTACCACTGGCCGCGCTCGCGCTCCGTCGGCCTGGGCAGCGCGGCGACGCGCGCCACCCGCGGGTTGAGATGCTCGCTCACCCGCTTGATGGTGCCGCCCTTCCCGGCGGCGTCCCGCCCCTCGAAGACCACCACGAGACGGGCGCCGGTCGCCCGCACCCACTCCTGGAGCTTCACCAACTCGGTCTGCAGGCGCAGCAGTTCCGTCTCGTACACCTTGCGCGGCAGCGCCGCCGACTTCTTCCCGGCCATGCCGCCTCCACTCGCCGACGCGTCTTCGGACGGCCCGGGAGCCTCGCGACGGCTCCTCGCGTGGACGGCGTCCGCGGTCTCAGCCCGTGCCCACGGGCGGGCACCAGGAGGCCAACCTACGGTCCCGCGCCGCCGCCCGCGACCCGCGCTCGGCGCCCGCCCCGGGCCGCGAGGGACCCTTCGGCTGGATTCCGTCCTGCTGGAGCGCCATCTGAGCCGGAGGTCCAGGGAACGCTGGTCAGTGCGGCGTCTCCGGGCGGTGTCCGGCGGCGACGGCGGGTGCCGGGCGGGCGAGATCGTCGACGCGGAAGTCCAGGGCGCAGGTGACGTCCACGACGCCGTCGACGCCGCGGCACAGACGCTCCAGGACGGAAACGAGGCTGCGACGGGGGACCGTACCGGTGAGGGTGACCGCGCCGTCGACGACGTGCACCGTCACGTCCGATGTCGGGATGTCCAGCGTCCCGGCGAGGAGTTCACCCGTGATCTCCTCGCGGACGGTGTGGTCAGGGCGCAGGAAGACCCGCAGGAGGTCGGCCCGGCTGACGATGCCGACGAGACGGCCGCCGCCGTCCACCACGGGCAGGCGTTTGACCCCGTGACGTTCCATGACCCGGGCGGCCTCGACGATGCTCCACTGCGGCTGCGCGGTGACGGCCGGACTCGTCATCAGGGTGCCCGCGACGACCGCCTCGTCCGTCACGGGTCCTGGAGCCGGACGCGCGGTCGGCGGTACGCCGGGACCGGGGAGGCTCGCCTGCCTGCGCAGCAGGTCGGCCTCGGACACGATGCCCGTCGGACGGTTCTCGTCGTCGACCACGGGGACGGCCGTCACGCGGTGCTCGGCCAGCAGGGCGGCGATCTCCTTGAAGGAGGTGTCGCCGCGCACGGTGACGACCTCGGTCGTCATCAGCTCGGCGACGAGCCGGTGGTGCGGTGCCATGGTTCCGGTTCCCTTCCTCTATGAGCGCCGTCAGCCGTGGCGGACGACGGCGACAGGGCAGCGGGTGGGGTGCGGCGGGGCGTGCGGGACGGGGCCCAGGGCCACTCCGGGCGCCGAGCGCGGCCGGTGCGCGCCGGACACCAGGAGAGCGGCGCGCGCCCGGCGTCCGCGACGAGGGAACCCGCCGCGGACGGGGTGTGGACGATCTCCTTCTCGACTGTCGGGCGGGGGAACTCGTCGCGCGGCGCGTCCGTCAGCCGGGTCACGTCGGCGTCCCCGGCGACGGTGACGGCTCCGGCTCCGGGTCCCGGTCCGGGTCCGGAGCCGTCGAGCATGGCGTCCATGGCGGCCTCCTCCGGGCGCTTCTCGCGGCCCGCTCCCCACGCTGCCACCGCGCGCCGGGCCCGGCTTGGGCCGCCGCGCCCCGGACCCTGGGCCGTCCGGCCCCCGAGCGACGGGGCATGGGGTCGGCCGACTCCCGCGTCCCGGTCCCTGGGCGGTCCGCCTGTCGGGGGACGGTGCGCTCGGCGTGGGACGGGGGCAGAGGGGCGAGGAGCCGCGTGGTGTGCTCCTGCTTCCCGGGGACGGACTCGCCCGCGCCCGTCGGGGTGTGCCGTGTCGGTCCGGCCGGGGTCGGACCGGCGTCCACCGCCCGGCTCATGCGCGGCCCCGGCCCACCAGGGTCTGCGGCCGGGGGCACCCCTGCCGGACACCTTCTTCGGTTACCGTGCGCCCGGATCGGCGCCCGGAGCGGTGGTGGAGGAGCAGGGGATGAGCACGATGGGGTCCTCGACCGGCGCGGGCGGGCTGAAGCGGCGCCTGGGGGTGTCCGACGCGGTGATGATCGGTCTGGGGTCGATGATCGGGGCCGGAATCTTCGCCGCGTTCGCCCCGGCGGCCGACGCCGCCGGATCCGGACTCCTGCTCGCCCTGGCGCTCGCCGCGATCGTGGCGTACTGCAACGCCACCGCGTCGGCCCGGCTCGCCGCCCGCTATCCCGAGTCCGGTGGGACCTACGTCTACGGCCGTGCGCGCCTGGGCGACTTCTGGGGCTGGCTGGCAGGCTGGGCGTTCGTGGTCGGCAAGACGGCCTCCTGTGCCGCGATGGCCCTGACCTTCGGTCTCTACGTGTGGCCGGACCAGGCCCACGCGGTCGCGGTCGCCGCCGTGGTCGCGCTCACGGCACTCGGCTGCGGCGGCGTGCGGAGAGGCGCGTCGGCGACCCGCGCCGCCGTCGTCGTCGTCCTCGCGGTCCTGGCCGCCGTGGTGACCGCCTGCCTGAGCAGCGGCGCCGCCGACCTCGCACGTCTGGACCTCGGCGCGGACACGACCGTCGGCGGCACACTCCAGGCGGCCGGTCTGCTGTTCTTCGCCTTCGCCGGATACGCCAGGATCGCCACACTCGGCGAGGAGGTCCGTGACCCCGCCCGCACCATTCCCCGCGCCGTCCCGCTCGCGCTGGGCATCACCCTCGTCGTCTACGCGGCGGTCGCCGTGGGTGTCCTCGCCGTGCTGGGTCCGTACCGCCTCGCGGGAAGCGCCGCGCCGCTCGCCGACGCGGTGCGCGCCGCCGGTGTCCCGGGGCTGGCCCCGGTGGTGAGGGCCGGGGCGGCCGTCGCGACGCTCGGGTCGCTCCTCGCCCTGCTCCTCGGGGTCTCGCGCACCACCCTGGCCATGGCCCGTGACCGGCATCTGCCCCACGCGCTCGCGGCGGTCCACCCCCGCTCCCGGGTTCCCCGCCGAGCCGAACTCGCCGTCGGTGCCGTTGTCGCCCTGCTCGCCGCGACGGCCGACGTGCGGGGCGCGATCGGCTTCTCGTCCTTCGGTGTCCTGGCGTACTACGCCGTCGCCTGCGCGTCCGCCTGGACACTCACCCCCGGCGAAGGACGGCCGCCCCGCTGGGTACCCCTCGTCGGGCTCGCCGGGTGCGGTGCCCTCGCCCTCGCCCTGCCCGCGGTCTCGGTGATGTCCGGCGCCGCCGTCCTAGCCCTCGGAGCGGCCGTGCACGGGGTGCGGAAGGCCACGGCCGACAGCGCCCGCTGAGGCGCCTGCCCCACCGTGCGGACGGCTGCGGGCGGTCGCCTCGCGGCGCCTGCGTCCGCCACCGGGGCGTCCCGGCTCAGCGGCCCAGCCCGGACAGTCCGTCGCCCAGGACCTTCGCGCCCGACAGCAGCGCGCCGAGCAGGAGCGCCCGCCCGGCCGTGGCGCCGTCGAGCGAGGCCATCCAGGCCGGTGGCCGCGCCTGCTCACCGCCGCGCGGGCGCGTCCACCGCTTGCGCACCCCCAGGACGATGAGGGTCGCTCCGGCCGGCACCCGCCCCCCAGTCCACGACCGCCGACGAGGTGCTGCCGGGGTCGTCGGCCCCGGCGAAGAGCACGGCGACGAGGGCCGAGGTGACCGACAGGCCGATGATCCACCCGGCCGCGAACAGCGGACCGTCGGTCGAGCCCCGGCACGGCCTCGCGTACCGTCACGCTCCGTGCCGCTGACGGGTTCTGATGCTGCGCCGGCCGGATTCCCGGTGTCGCGCGGACTCGCCGGGGCCGCGCGCGCCGTCGCCGTCCCGCCGCCGTCCGAACGGCATGGTGGTGATCCCCACCCGGCGACGCTCCACTGTGTACGTCACCCACATGTCCCGGTGCCCGCTCCCTTCCTACGGTGTTCCGCCATGGACAGCACCAAGAGTTCCGACGAGGGCTCGACCCGACGTCCCGGTCCCGGTGACACCACCGTGCCCGGTCCCGCGTCCGCCGGGTTCCTGACCGGCCGCAAGGTCCTGGTCACCGGAGCCGCCGGCGGGATCGGCCGGGCCTGCGCGGAGGGGTTCGCCGCGGCGGGCGCGCACGTGTACGTGGTGGACCGGATCCCCGGGGCCGCCGAGGAGGTCGCCGCGTCGATCGGCGGCACGGCGGTCGTGGCCGACCTCTCCGAGGCCGAGGCCGTCGACGCGCTCCCGGACGACGCCGACATCGTGGTCAACAACGCCGGTCTGCAACATGTGGCCCCGCTGCACGAGTTCCCCCCGGAACGCTTCGCGCTGATCCAGCGGGTCATGGTCGAAGCGCCGTTCCGCATCCTGCACCGCACCCTGCCCCACATGTACGCGCGGGGGTGGGGGAGAGTCGTCAACATCTCGTCCGTGCACGGGCTCCGGGCCAGCGCCTACAAGTCCGCCTACGTCACGGCGAAGCACGCGCTGGAGGGCCTGAGCAAGGTGGTCGCCCTCGAAGGCGCCGCGCAGGGGGTGACCAGCAACTGCGTCAACCCCGGCTACGTGCGCACCCCGCTGGTCGAGCGTCAGATCGCCGACCAGGCGCTCGCGCACGGCATTCCCGCCGGGGACGTGGTGGACCAGGTGTTCCTGGACCGCACCGCGATCAAGCGGCTGATCGAACCGGCCGAGGTCGCCGAGGTCGCGCTGTGGCTGTGCACCGAACGCAGCGGCTACATCACCGGCGCCTCCATCCCCCTGGACGGCGGCTGGACCGCGCGCTGACCGCACGTCCCGAAGGCGCCGTCCCGCAGGCGCCCCCCAGGCGCCGTCCCCCAGGCGTACGGACAACCGTCGGAGCCTCCGCGTCCCGGCGGCGGCCGTCCGACCGTCACCCGCGACCCGCGACCCGCAACCCGCGCCACCGAACCCGTCCGCCCGCTTCCGGCCCGTCCCCGGCGCGGATCGGGCCCGGTGGTCCCGTCCCCCTCCGACCCCGAAACGGTGGCACCATGCCCAGCGCTCACAACGCCGTGAACGACCCCGGCACCCCGGCACGACCGGCCGGTCTGCGCAAGATCGTCGCGGCCAGCCTGATCGGCACCACGATCGAGTGGTACGACTACTTCCTGTACGGCTCCGCCGCGGCCCTCGTCTTCGGCCGCGTGTTCTTCCCCGAGTCGGACCCGCTGACCGGGACGCTGCTGTCCTTCCTCACCTACGCCATCGGCTTCGCCGCCCGGCCGATCGGCGCCGTGGTCTTCGGGCATTTCGGCGACCGGATGGGACGCAAGAAGCTCCTGGTGATCAGCCTGCTCATGATGGGGCTCTCCACCGCCCTGATCGGCTGCGTCCCCGGCTACGACACCATCGGCGTCGCGGCGCCCCTGCTGCTGACCACCCTGCGGCTGATCCAGGGATTCGCCCTGGGCGGCGAGTGGGGCGGTGCCGTCCTGCTGGTCTCCGAGCACGGCGAGGCCCACCGGCGCGGGTTCTGGGCCTCGTGGCCGCAGGCGGGCGCCCCGGCCGGGAACCTGGTCGCCGTCGGCGTGCTCTCCCTGATGACGACCGTCCTCAGCGACGACGCCTTCAACGCCTGGGGCTGGCGGGTGCCGTTCCTGCTCTCGGCCGTCCTGGTCATGATCGGCCTGTGGATCCGGCTCTCCGTCGACGAGTCGCCCCTCTTCAAGGAGGCGCTGGCCAAGGCCGAACAGCGCAAGGCCGAACGGCGGTCCGAGCACCTGCCGTTCGTCGCCGTCCTGCGCCACCACTGGCGCGACGTCCTGGTCGCGATGGGCGCCCGGATGGCCGAGAACATCTCCTACTACGTGATCACCGCGTTCGTTCTCACCTACTGCGTGGAGCACCTCAAGATCGACAAGCAGACGTCGCTGAACGCCGTGCTGATCGGCTCGGCCGTGCAGTTCTGTCTGATCCCGCTCTTCGGCGCCCTCTCGGACCGGCTCGGCCGCAGGCCCGTGTACCTGGTGGGCGCGGCAGGCGTGGGCCTGTGGTCGTGGGCCTTCTTCGCGCTGCTGGACACCAGGTCGTTCCCCGCGCTCGTCCTGGCCGTCACCGTGGGGCTGGTCTTCCACAGCGCCATGTACGCGCCCCAGGCCGCGTTCTTCTCGGAGCTGTTCGCCACCCGGATGCGCTACACCGGCGCGTCGATAGGGGCGCAGCTCTCCTCGGTCGCGGCGGGCGCCCCGGCCCCGCTGATCGCCACCGCGCTGCTCAGCTCGTCCGGCGGCTCCACCTCGATCTCCGTCTACGTGGGGCTCGCGGCGCTGATCACCGTGGTGGCCGTCGTCGCCTCCCGGGAGACCCGCGGCCGGGACCTCGCGGCCATCGAGCCGGACGACTCCCCGGCCGGTCCCGCCACGGAACGGCGGACGGCGGCTTCGGCCTGACACGGCGGCCCGGCCGCGCCGCCGAGGTCCGGTCGCCCCCGGCCGTGGAAGACGAGCCGGGGGGAGAGAGATCGGCCGTAGAGCCCCGGCCGCGGGGGACCGGCCGTAGAGCCCCCGCCGCGGGGACCGGCCGTAGAGCCCGGTCGTGAGGAGCCGGCCATAGAGCCCGGCCGTGGGGGACCGTCCGTTGAGCCCGGTCTTGGGGGACCGGTCCCCGGCAGTCGTATCCTCACGGTCCACGCCCCCGACGCCTCAGTCCGCCGACTCCGCAACGGTAGCCAGCCCATGCCGCACAAGCCCGCCCCCGCCTCCGCCCCTGCTCCCACCACCCGTCACCTCCGCCGCCTGCTGGAACTGCTCGCCACGGGCGCCCCCGCCGAGGATCTCGGCACCGTCGCGGCCCAGGCACGCCGCGACGGTGCCGGTCCCGAGGACCTCGCGGAGATCGACAGGGCCGTCGACGCGGCCCTGCGTGTGCAGAGCACGCTGCGTCAGCACCGGCGCAGGGAGGCCGAGCTGACCGCGCTCTTCGACACCGCGGGCGACCTCGCGGCCCTGCGCGACCTCGACGCCGTCCTGCGGGCCATAGTGCGGCGGGCACGCCAGCTCCTGGGCACGGACACGGCCTACCTCACGCTGCCCGACGAGGAGGCCGGGGACACCTTCATGCGGGTCACCGACGGCTCGGTCTCCGGCCTCTTCCAGAACCTGCGCCTGCAACTCGGCGAGGGGCTCGGCGGCCTCGTCGCGCAGACCGCGCGCCCCTACGCCACCCCGGACTACCGCACCGACGACCGGTTCCTGCACACCGGCAGCATCGACGCCGGGGTCCTCGACGAAGGGCTCGTCGCGATCCTCGGCGTACCCCTGCTGCTGGGCTCGGGAAGCGGGGGACAGGTCATCGGGGCCCTGTTCGCCGCCGACCGCACGCCCCGCGCCTTCGCCCCCGACGAGGTGGCCCTGCTCTGCTCGCTCGCCGACCACGCGGCCATCGCGATCGACACCGCGAAGGCCATGGCCGACACCCGGGCCGCGCTGGCCGGACTGGCCGAGGCCAACGCCGTGATCGGGGAACACTCCGCCGCCGTCCAGCGCGCCGAGGAGTCCCACGACCGGCTCACCGACCTCGTGCTGCGCGGCGGCGACGTGTCCGACGTGGCCACCGCCGTGGCCGGACTCCTGAAGGGGGACGTCGCCGTCCACGACGGATCCGGATGGCCCCTCGCCACGGTCGGAGGCCCGGACGGCGCGCCTGTCCCGGCCGGCCGCCGGGACGGTGTGGTTGCGGAGCGGGACGGCGCGGTCGGTGGTCGGGACGGCGTGGGCGGTGGCCGGACCGGTGTGGTTGCTGGGCGGGACGGTGTGGTCGGCGCCTCCGGCGAGGACAGGAGCGGGGTCCGCGCGGCGGCGCTCGTCGCGGCGGCGGAGGACTCGCGCTCCGCCGCCCGCGCGGTGTTCCGTGACGGGCGCTGGGTGTGCGCGATGCTCGCGGGACAGGAGTTGCTGGGCTGCCTGGTCCTGGACGGCCGACCGGACCTCACCGGACCCGACCAGCGCCTCTTCGAGCGCAGCAGCGTCGTGACGTCCCTGCTCCTGTTGCTGCGGCGCTCGGTCGCGGAGACGGAGAACCGGGTGCGCGGCGACCTGCTCACCGACCTGCTCGCCGCGCCCCGCCGCGACCCGGACGGCCTGGTGGCCCGCGGGCGTCGCCTCGGCTTCGACCTGGACCGGCCCCACCTCCTGCTCCTCGCCCGCACCGCCGACGAGGCACGCGGACGGCTCGCCGACGCGGCCGTGCGCCACCTGTTCGGGACCGGCGGCGTCAGCGCCGAACACCAGGACGCGGTGGTCCTGCTGCTCCCCGACGAGGGCAGGACGCCCGGGGAGGCGGCCCGCCTGGCCGCCGGACAGCTCGGCCGGCTCGTCGGCGCGCCCGTCACGGTGGCCGGTACCGGCCCGGCCGCCGGGCCGGGGGCGATCGCCGACGCGCACACCGAGGGCACGCGCTGCCTGCGGGCACTCGGCGTGCTCGACCGCACGGGACAGGGCGCGGGCGTGGCCGAACTCGGCTTCCTCGGCGTGCTGTTGGGCGACGACCACGACGTGGACGGCTTCGTCACCCGCACGCTGGGTCCGCTGCTGGAGTACGACGCCCGGCGCGGCACCCGGCTGCTCCCCACGCTCCGCGCCTACTTCGACTGCGGCGGAAGCCTCACCCGCGCCAAGGACGCGCTGCACGTGCACGTCAACACGGTCGTCCAGCGCCTCGACCGCGTCCAGGCGCTCCTCGGCGCCGACTGGAACGCCCCCGAGCAGGCACTGGAACTCCAACTGGCCCTGCGTCTGCACCTGTTGTCCGGCTCCTGACGGGAGCGGCGCGGCACCCCTGGCTCACACTCCCCGGGAGCAGCCCTCCGCCGGGGCACCTCCGCGCCCGTGCGCGACCCGGCGCGCGGGGCACCGCGGAGAGGGACGATCGGCAGGGGGACGGCGCGACGAGGGGACCGCTGATGACCGGCGGCCGACCCAGCGTTTCCCGCCCCCCTGTCCCGTGCCGCGACGCCCGACGGGAGCCGTCGCCCGGGGTGTCAGCCCCGGTCGGTCTCCTCCAGCACGTCCCGCACCGGCCGACGCGGGCTCGCGGCGCCCTCGGGGCCGTAGCCGAGCCGCAGCACCATCTGCGGGTAGCCCATGGCGGAACGCGGGTCGCGGACCTCCCAGCGCAGTTCCGGCCACTCCAGGGGCTGCGTCGTCAGCGAGGCGACCAGCCCCTCCGCGGTGGCCCGCAGCAGGACGCGTTCCAGGGCCTGTCCGGCGCGCAGCCAGTCCGCGGGACCGTCCCCGGGGGTGCCGAGCAGCGCGATGTGCGGGTGACGCTCGAAGGACGCAGGGACGCCCCCGGAGGTCCTGCGTCCCGCCTCGAAATCGCGGACGGGAGCGGTGACGAGGCGCTGGCGGGGCCCGAAGGTCTCGGCGGTCACCCCGTCGGACGCCTCCGCGTGGGGAGCGCGGGTCCACCGGGCCGTCTCGGCGCGCAGCTCCGGGTCGTGCGCCTCGGCGTCCTCGGCGTCCCGCGTCAGCTCCAGGACCAGGCGGGCGTGCCAGGCCCCGGGGAACAGGAGCCGGGCGCCCTCGGCGCGGGCCGCGTCCTGGAGCCGTCCGCACACGTCGGCCGGGATCCCGACGTCGTCGTAGGGCAGCCTGCTGCAGTGGCGGCGCCCGATCGCCCCGCGCAGCGCGGCCAGGGCGGAGTCGGGGCGCCCGGCGCGCCGCAGGGGCAGCTCGGCGAGCAGGGCGCCGTCGTACGGATCGGGCAGCACCCGTGCGTCGGACGCCAGCCCGGTCGCGGCGGCGGCCACCCGCAGGTTGAACAGCGCGGCCCCGCAGCCGACGACCAGCCCACGCCCCTCCGGGTCGGTCCGCGGCAGCGCCCGTGACGTGTCGGCGTACAGGCGCAGGGTCCCGCTGCCGCGCAGGTGCTGGAAGCGCCAGGGCTGCGCGTTGTGCAGCGACGGTGCCATGACGGCGTCCGCCACGAGCGCCGTCACGGTGCCGGTCCCGATCTCCTCGGCTGTCACGGTGTCTCCTCCTCCTCCCATGCAAGCCCCGTCCCGCGACGCACACCATGGGCCGTTCGTCCCTCGGCGGGTCCGGCCGAACCGTCCGGCACCCGTGACCCCCGACTGGGCCCCCGGCACCGAGCGCACGGCCCCGGTCTCAGCCGTAGAACACCGCGAACTCCTCGTACAGCGACGGATCCACCACCTTGGTCCTGCCCCGCGTGCTGTCGAGCGGGACACGGGTGATCTCCGTGCCCCGGAGCGCGACCATCGTGCCGAAGTCGCCCTCCGCGACCGCGTCGGCGGCGTGCAGCCCGAAGCGCGTGGCGAGCCAGCGGTCGAAGGCGCTCGGGGTGCCGCCGCGCTGGACATGGCCGAGAACCGTGGTCCTGGCCTCGGTGCCGGTGCGCTTCTCGATCTCCCGTGTCAGCCACTCACCGATGCCGGACAGCCGGACGTGGCCGTACTCGTCGTGCGACCGGTCCTTGAGGACCATCTGCCCCTCCAGGGGGACCGCTCCCTCCGCGACCACCACCACCGGCGCGCTCTCGATCCGGAACCTGTCCCGCACCCACCCGCAGACCTGATCGATGTCGAACGGCCGTTCCGGTACGAGGATCACGTTGGCGCCGCCGGCCACCCCCGCGTGCAGGGCGATCCAGCCCGAGTGGCGTCCCATCACCTCCACGACCATCGTCCGCATGTGGGACTCGGCGGTGGTGTGGAGGCGGTCGACGGCCTCGGTGGCGATGGTGACGGCCGTGTCGAAGCCGAACGTGTAGTCGGTCCCGGCCACGTCGTTGTCGATGGTCTTGGGGACGCCGACGAGGTTGATCCCCTGGTGGCTCAGTTCGGTGGCCGCGCCGAGCGTGTCCTCCCCGCCGATCACGACGAGGGCGTCGACCCCATGCGCGTCCAGGGTCTCCCGGATGCGCCCGACCCCGTCCTCGTGGCTGAAGGGGTTGGTGCGGGAGGAGCCGAGCACGGTCCCGCCCCGGGTGAGGATCCCCCGCACGTCCGCGACGCCCAGGGGTGTCACCTTGTCCCGGAGCGCGCCGAGCCAGCCGTCCCGCAGGCCCACGCACTCGAAGCCGTACTCCTGGACGCCCTTGCGGACGACGCCGCGGATCACCGCGTTGAGGCCGGGGCAGTCACCACCGCCGGTCAGCACTGCGATCTTCATGGCTCCTCCCCATCTCTCCGGATCTCTCCGGGCGGAGGCCGCTCCTCGATCTCGGCGGGCCGCTCCACGGGACGCACTCGCGTCCGCCGGAGTCACGGCCGCCTCCGCGGACGGGCACCCGGAGCCAGGTGCCTCCCTCCATGATGGGCGACTCCCCACCGGGCGGCGACTTCTCCGCGACCCCGCGACGATCCCGCCGCGGACGGCGCCCGACCCGGACCGGGAAGCCCACCGCCCCGGCCGCCCTCCGCACCGCGCATCACCTCCGTGAGGAAGGCACGAACGGCCCGGACGAGCCCGTGATCCGTGCCGCGGTCCGTGGGCGCGCGTCGCCGAACCCCGCACCGCAGAAGGGCAGTTGCGCGGAATCGTCGCCGGAATGCGCGCGGCGGGCGGTCGGCGCGCGTGGTGGATCCCGCGCGGCGCACGGACGTCCCGCGCGGGGCCGAAGGGCCCCCCGCCCGGACCGAACGGCCCGTGGCGGACCCCGGTCCCGGGCGTCCACCCTGAAGAGGAACCCAGGGAACGGAGTCCACGGACATGACCACGAGGACCACCACGAGCGCGGTGCTGGAACCCGCGCAGCGCGAGAAGCTGATGGCAGTGGCCCGCGAGGTCCACTTCGACGCGGGCGTGCGCCTCTTCGAGGAGGGGCGCTGCGCCGACCGGTTCTGGATCGTGCGGACCGGCACCGTCGCGCTCGACGTCCGCGTGTCCGCGCACCGGACCGCCGTCGTCGAGACCCTCGGCCACGGCGAACTCGTCGGCTGGTCATGGCACTTCCCGCCGTACCTCTGGCACCTCGGTGGCGAGACGATGAGCCCGGTGCGCGCCTGGGAGTTCGACGCGGAGACCGTGCGGGCGATGTGCGCCGCGCGACCCGAGTTCGGCCGGGCGGTGGCCGCCTGGGTCGGAGCCACGGTGGCCCACCGGCTGCACGCCTCCCGGATCCGCCTGCTCGACCTCTACGCCCCGCACGGCGGCACAGCCTGACCCGAGCACCCCGAGCACCCCGAGCACCCCGAGCACCCGCGCATCTGATCGGATGCCGCCCGGTGCGCGCTGCCGGGGGTCTCGCCGGTGTGCGGTGCCGTCGGTGGACCACGGCAGTCACGCTGCGAATCCGCGCCATCCCCGGCCCCACCGTCCGTCGGAGGCGGAACGCTCCGACCTGGCACCTTGCCCCACCCGGTTCCGGTGCGGGGGCCGGTCGGCCCTGGCGCATGACCCGGTCCGCGGGTTTCGCTCTCCACATGGCCGAGCGGGACGCCGCCCACGCGGCGGGACACCACACCGCGCCGCACCCGGGCGCGGACCCCGTGGTGCCGGGGACGGCGACCGTCGTCTCCCTGCACGGCGAGATCGACCTCCCGGCGGTGCTCGCGCTCTCCGACCGGCTCGACGACCTCACGGCGCACGCGCACCCCGCCCTGGTCCTCGACCTGCGCTCGGTCGACTTCATCGACTGCGCCGGGCTCGGGGCCCTGTGCCGCGTGCGCAACCGGATCCTGGCCCGGCGAGGACGCCTGCTGCTGGTCACGGAGAGCCGCGGCTTCCACGGGCTCCTGCGGGCCGCGGGCCTCGGCGGTGTCTTCGAGGTGGTCGCGGGGCTTCCCCGGCCTCTCCACGGGCCGGGCCCGTGCGGTCCCGGAGCGACCCCACCGGGATAGGCGCACCGGACCGGGAAGCGCTCACGCCTGTCGCCTGTCGCCCGTCGCTCGCCGACCGTCGCCCGCCGCCCCGGCGGCCCGCCGCCGCAGGCTCGCGCTCAGCCGCCCCAGGCCCAGCCGGACACCTCGGGCATGTCGGTGCCGTGCTCCGTGATCCAGACGCGGTGGCGGGATCGCGCGTCGGCCATCGCCTGCCGGACGGACGCCGAGCGGACGGCGAGACCGGGGACGCGGTCGATGACGTCCATGACGAGGCGGTACCGGTCCAGATCGTTGCGGACGACCATGTCGAACGGCGTGGTGGTGGTCCCCGACTCCTTGTAGCCGCGCACATGGAGGTTCCGGTGGCCGGTCCTGCGGTAGGCGAGGCGATGGACCAGCCACGGGTAGCCGTGATAGGCGAAGATCACCGGCCGGTCCGTGGTGAACAGCCCGTCGTACTCGAAGTCGGTCATCCCGTGCGGGTGTTCCTCGTGCGGCATGAGCCGGGTCATGTCGACGACGTTGACGACCCGCACCGCCAGGTCGGGCAGGTACCGGCGCAGCAACTGGGCGGCGGCGAGGACCTCCTGGGTCGGGACGTCCCCGGCGCAGGCGAGCACGACGTCGGGAGCCCCGTCGCGCTCGGTGCCCGCCCACTCCCAGATCCCCGCCCCGCGGGCGCAGTGGGCGCGGGCCTCGTCCATCGTCAGCCAGTCGAAGCAGGGCTGCTTCCCGGCGACGACGACGTTGACGTAGTCGCGGCTGCGCAGGACGTGATCGGCCACCGACAGAAGGGTGTTGGCGTCCGGCGGCAGGTAGACGCGCACGACCTCGGGGCTCTTGTTCAGCACGTGGTCGACGAAGCCCGGGTCCTGATGGGAGAAGCCGTTGTGGTCCTGGCGCCACACGTGCGAGGTGAGCAGGTAGTTGAGGGAGGGGACGGGAGCGCGCCAGGGCAGCTCGCGCGCGGTCCTCAGCCACTTGATGTGCTGGTTGACCATGGAGTCGACGATGTGCGCGAACGCCTCGTAGCAGGAGAACAGTCCGTGCCGCCCGGTCAGCAGATAGCCCTCGAGCCAGCCCTGGCAGAGGTGTTCGGAGAGGACCTCCATCACCCGGCCGTGCCGCTCCAGGTGCTCGTCGGTCGGCAATCTCCCGGCCTGCCACGCCTTTCCGGTGACGTCGAAGACGGCGTCCAGCCGGTTGGAGGCCGTCTCGTCCGGGCCGACGAGCCGGAAGCAGCGGCGCGTCCCCGTGTCGTGCATGACCCGCGCGAGGAGGTCACCGAGGACCCGGGTCGGTTCGTGCAGGGTGGCGCCGGGTCGCTCGACCCGGACCGCGAACGTGTCGAGCGGCGGCAGCGGCAGGTCACGGGTGAGGAGACCGCCGTTGGCGTGAGGGTTGGCGCCGAGCCGCCGGGGCCCCTCGGGCACGCAGCCGAGTACCTCCGGGACCGGGCGGCCGTCCCCGTCGAAGAGTTCCTCGGGCCGGTAGGAGCGCAGCCACCGCTCCAGTTGCCGCAGATGCGCCGGATTCTCGCGGACGGCGGGGAGCGGCACCTGATGGGCGCGCCAGGTGCCCTCGACGGGTACGCCGTCGACCTCGGCGGGGCCGGTCCAGCCCTTGGGGGTGCGCAGCACGATCACGGGCCAGCGCACGCGCTCGGGGACGTTCCCCTCGCGGGCGGCGCGCTGCGCCAGCGCGATGCGGTCCAGCGTGTCGTCGAAGGCGCGGGCCAGCGCCCGGTGCACGGTCCCGGGGTCGTGGCCGCCGACGTGGACGGGCTCGTGACCGAATCCTCTGAGCAGGGCGTCCAGTTCGGCGTCGGGGAGCCGGGACAGCACCGTCGGATTGGCGATCTTGTAGCCGTTGAGGTGCAGGATCGGCAGGACGGCGCCGTCGTGGACCGGGTCGAGGAACGCGGTGGAGTGCCACGAGGCGGCCAGCGGGCCGGTCTCCGCCTCGCCGTCGCCGATCACACAGGCCACCAGGAGATCGGGGTTGTCGAAGGCGGCACCGTAGGCGTGCGCGAGGGAGTAGCCGAGTTCGCCGCCCTCGTGCAGGGAGCCCGGGGTCTGCGGGGCCACATGGCTGGGCACGCCACCGGGGAAGGAGAACTGGCGGAACAGCCGCTCCATGCCGGACGCGTCTCTCGGGACGTCCGGGTAGATCTCGCCGTAGCTCCCGTCCAGCCAGGAACCGGCGAGGACGGCGGGCCCGCCGTGGCCCGGTCCCCAGACGCAGATCGCGTTCAGATCGCGCGCCCTGATCACCCGGTTGAGGTGGGTGTACACGAGGTTGAGGCCGGGCGAGGTGCCCCAGTGCCCGAGCAGCCGGGGCTTGATGTGCTCGGGCGCGAGCGGCTCGGTCAGCAGCGGGTTGGACATGAGGTAGATCTGGCCCGCCGCGAGGTAGTTCGCGGCACGCCAGTGCGCGTCGAGGGCGCGCACTTCCTCGTCGGTGAGTGCGGGGGCTTCCGGGCGGGTGGCCTTGGCCATGAGGGCTCCGATTCCATCGCTTCTGATCGGCGTGCCTGTCGTGAATGCTAGGTATGTCCTGGTGTGGCGGCGACCGGGCGGGACACGCGCGGCGGCCGGGCACGGGCCGCCGCGCGCGGGGCCGGGCGCCGTGCCGCCTTCGCGGGACGGGACCGGATCTCGCGCCTCCAGGCTGACCCGCGCGGCCCCGCGGCCGGCAGGGGCCGCACGTCCCCGCCCGGGGCCGAACGGCCCACAGCGCCGGGAACGGCGTCCAGGTCTGCTCGTCCCGGCTCCCGGCTCCCGGCTCCTGGCTCCCGGGTCCCGGCTCCCGGCTCCTGGCTCCCGGGTCCCGGTGCGGGCGCGGGATGAGCCGGACGGCGCGGTCGAGGGCCGGAAGGCCCCCGCACCGGCGCGACGGTCCGACGGAGGCTGGGGGTGTTCCACCGTTCGGCTACGCGGGAGTTCACCATGTACGGAACCCGGCACATCGTCAGTGACGTGATGACGCACACGGTCGCGACCGTGGGACGTCAGGCGCCGTTCAAGGAGATCGTGGGGCTGATGCGGGACCGGCGGGTCAGCGCGCTGCCCGTGGTCGAGGGCGAGGACCGGGTGGTCGGTGTGGTCTCGGAGGCCGACCTGCTGCCCACGGAGGAACTGCGGGACGGGCCGCCGCGGGAGTACACCAGGCTGCGCGGGAGCGCCGGGACGGCCAAGGCCGGGGCGTCCACCGCGGGTGATCTGATGTCCGCGCCCGCCGTCACCGTCCGGGCGGGCGCCACGCTCGCCGAGGCCGCCCGCGTGATGGCCAGGGAGAAGGTCAAGCGACTGCCCGTGGTCGACGCCGCCGGACGGCTGGAGGGCATCGTCAGCCGCGCCGACCTGCTCGACGTCTTCCTCCGCGGCGACGACGACATCGCCGAGGAGGTGCGACGCGAGATCGTGTCCCACCTGCTCCCGCCGCCCGACTCGGTCGTCCAGGTCGAGGTCCACGACGGTGTCGCCACCCTGACGGGCCGCGTCCGCGACACCGCCCTGGTCCCCGTGGCGGCCCGGCTGGTGCGGGCGGTCGAAGGAGTGGTGGACGTGCGGTTCG
The DNA here is from genome assembly GCF_900091845.1 of Streptomyces sp. SolWspMP-5a-2. GTDB lineage: Bacteria > Actinomycetota > Actinomycetes > Streptomycetales > Streptomycetaceae > Streptomyces > Streptomyces doudnae. Next base: position 70,171 of record NZ_FMCI01000392.1, on the reverse strand, counting down.
ACCTGGCGCACGGCGGCCACCGGACCGACCGCGATACGGAACCGACCGACCGGCCGCCCCGCGGGGACCGATCGGCCCTGCCGTCGGGACGCGCCGCCACCGGACGCTGGAACCGGACGGCCCGGACAGCGCGGCGGACGCCGCCGCCGGGGACCGCGGACCGGAGGAGCGACCATGAGGGCCAAGGAGTGGACCACACGGATCTACCTGACCGAGGACGGGGACGAGACCCGGGCGAGGGCGGTCCTGACGACGCAGGACTCCTGGCGTGACGACACCCCGCGCCTGGTGGGCCGGGGCAGTGCCCGGCGCGATCCGGTGGACAGGACCGTCCCCGAGATCGGGGACGAACTGGCCGCCGGCCGCGCGCTGGAGGACCTGGCGATCAGGCTGCACGACGTCGCCGCCGACGACATCGTGCAGCTCGCGGGCCCCGCCGACGCGACCGGAGGCCGGTGAACGAACCCCCGGCCGCGTGCCGGTTCAGGTGCGGGGGACCACGGCCACCGGGCACGGGGCGTGGTGCAGCACGGCGTGCGTGACCTGGCCGAGCGCGAACAGCGGAGCGTGCGCGGGCCTGCGGGCCCCGACCACCAGGAGGTCCGTTCCCGCGGCGGCCTCGACCAGGGCGCCCGCCGCGGAGGCCGCCTTCACGGTCTCCACCGTGATGTCGAGTTCCGGGAACTCCTTGCGGATCGGCTCGACCGTGCGGGACGTCGCCTCGGCCTCGGACGCGGCCATCGCGCCGATGTCGTCGAACATCGTCGCCATCGACCCGATGTTCTGCAGGAACATCCAGACGCCGATCACCGTGAGCGAGGCGTCGCGCGTCCGTGCCGTCAGCGCGGCGTGGCGCAGGGCTCCCAGGTCGCCGTCGTCCCTGGCCGCGGCCGTGACGACACCGTGCGGGGACTGCTCGTCGCCCCGCACCACGACGACCGGAACCCTCGCGCGCGCCGCCGTGCGCAGTCCGACCGAGCCCAGCAGCAGCCCGGAGAAACCGCCGAGACCCCGCGATCCGACGATGACGGTCGCGTCGGCTCCCGCGGCCTCCAGAAGGCTCCGCGGGGCCTTGTCGCGGCTCAGCCAGGTGTGCGTCTCCACATCAGGCCGCCTGCGGGCGACCCGGGCCGCCGCGTCGTCGAGGACCCGCCGTGCCTCGTCGAGGGCGGTGGGGGAACCGTCGAACGGCGGATAGCTGTGCTGCTCGGAGCCCGTGGCGTGGACGACGGTCAGCGGCCGCCCGCGCGCGGCCGCCTCGTCGGCGGCCCACAGCACCGCCCGTGTCGCCTGCCGCGAACCGTCCGTGCCCACCACCACAGGACCCAGCCTCCCGGTCGCGGACTCGTTTCCGTTCATGGCCTTCCTCCCGGAGTGTCGGACGGGATCTCCCTGCCCACGCTGACAGGGGCGGGTCCGGCCGGGGGAGAGCCACCGGGGTCGGATCGCGGGGCCGAAGGTCCCGGAACCGGCCGCCCGTTCCGGGTCAGCCGCGGTCCGCGGGCCCCGCGGCGGAGAACGCGTCGTGCCAGGCGGCCTTCGCGCCGGAGTCGCCGATCCGGTACACCTGCACACACGCCCCCGCGGCGGCGACGACAGCCAGCAGCACGGCGACGGCACGCAGCGGCAGGGCCACCGCGCCCCGGGTCCCGGCCGCTCCCGCGGTGGCGCGCGCCGCACGGCGGTAGGCCCACCAGACGACCGCGGCGAGCACGAACAGGGCGACGACCCAGGGGAGCAGCCCGTCCCCGAGCGAGGTGTGCCTGCGGACGAGGGCGTCGCTGGTCACGTGGCGCTCCAGCCACTCGCCCGCGTGGGTCGTCACCGGCACGCTGACGAGCGTGACCAGGGCCAGCACGGGCAGGGCGAGGCCGAACCGCGCCATCACCCCCGGCCAGACCGCGCAGGCGACGAGCGCGAGCGCGGTCAGCGGCACCAGGACCACGACGAAGTGCACGAGCAGGACGTGTGCCGGAAGGCCGTTGACGAGGACGGGTCCCATGAGGGGCTCCTTCGGGGATCGGTCGGTGACGCGGAGGAGGGGAGACCAGTGGGGGTCGCAGGCAGCATCATCGGCCAAGTCGGTCGAAACCCGACGTCCGCCACTCCTGACCGTCGGGGAGCACGGCGAGGGCCTCGTAGCCGTCCAGGGACTCCAGCCACTCCCTGGCGCCGTCGCCGGGAGGCGAACGCCGTGACGGGTCGGCCGCTGTGCGGGTCGACGACACGGTGCAGGTGCCGTACGGCCTCGTCCAACGCGGAACGCGGACCTGATCGCCCCAATCGGCCGGTCCCGTATGTCGAAGGAGAGGACCGTGCCCATGACGTACTCGACGTGGCGCAGCGGCTGCCGGTGTCAGGCACGTGCTCGGTCCAGGATCCTGATGAGGCGTCCGCTGCCCCGCACGCTCCGCGGCCAGCTCACTGCGGGCCTGGTGGTCCTGCTCGCGCTGGCCTGCCTCGCCGTCGGCGTGAGCACCGCGCTCGCGCTCCGCGGGTTCCTGCTCGGCCGTCTGGACGGACAACTCACCGCGTCCGGCGGGCGGTTCGCGGCCAGCCTGGAGCACGAGGCCAGGCCCGACGCCGACAACCTGCCCGACACCCGCGGCCAGGCCGACGCCACCTTCGGCGCGCGGCTCCTCGACGGCCGTGTCACCCGGGCCGCGGTCGTCGACGACACCGCCGACCGGCCCGTCCCGCTCACGGACCGGGAACGGCACGCCCTCGCCGCGGTCCCCGTCGACGGCAGGGGGCACAGCGTCCGCCTCACCACGCTCGGCATCTACCGGGTCGTGGCCGTGCGCGGGGACGACCGGGACGTCCTGCTCACCCCTGCCCCTGCACCCGGTGGAGGAGACGGTCCACCGCCTGGTGGCGATCGAGGCCGCCTTCTTCGGCGCCGCCCTCGTGGTCACCGGTGTCGCCGGGGCGCTGTGGGTGCGCTTCTCGCTGCGCCCCCTGCGGCGGGTCACCGCCCGCGCGACGGAGGTGACCCGGCTGCCCCTCGCCGGTGGCGAGGTCGCCATGCCGGCCCCGCTCGCCGACACCGACAAGCGCACCGGCTCCAGCAGGCCGTCGGCAACCTCCTCGCCAACGTCCGCACCCACACCCCGCCCGGCACCGGGGCGACCGTCGCCCTCGCCGTGGACGCGTCCGGGGTCACGGTGCGGGTGAGCGACGACGGGCCGGGTATCCCCGCAGCGCTCCAGCCGGAGATCTTCGGCCGCTTCGTCCGCGCCGACCACGCCCGCTCCCGTGCCACCGGGAGCACCGGCCTCGGGCTCGCGATCGTCGACGCCGTCGTCACCGCGCACCACGGAAGCGTCACCGTCACCAGCGGGCCCGGAGAGACGGCCTTCGTGCTGACACTGCCCCGCTGAGCCGCGGGCGGTCCGCCGCACCGGAGCGCCGTCATGGGCCGTGCGGTCCCGACGGGGCCCGGTCGGCCCAAGCCCCGCAGCCCGGACCGGCGCACGCTGTGGGGTGTGTCCACGGTCCGTCCGTCTCCCGTGCCCGCACTCCGCGGAGCCGGTCGCCACCGTACCCGACGGCGGACCCTCCCCGGGGGGACCCGACGGAAGGAACGGTCATGAAAGCGTTCGTCTTCAACGGCCCCGGGTCGGCCACCTGGAAGGACGTGGCGGACCCGCGTATCGAGGAACCCGGCGACGTCGTCGTCCGGGTGGACGCGGTCACGATCTGCGGCACGGACCTGCACATCCTCAAGGGGGACGTCCCGGACGTGCCGCCCGGCACCGTCCTCGGGCACGAGGCCGTGGGCGAGGTCGTCGAGGCGGGACCCGACGTGCGGTCCGTCCGCGCGGGCGACCGGGTGCTCGTCTCCTGCATCACGGCCTGCGGCCGTTGCCGCTACTGCCGGCAAGCGGCCTACGGGCAGTGCCGCGGCGGCGGGGGCTGGACACTCGGCCATCTGATCGACGGCACCCAGGCCGAGTACGCGCGCGTCCCGCACGCGGACCTGTCTGTGCACCCGCTGCCCGGCTCGCTCCCGGGCGGCGACGCCGTGCTCCTCGCCGACATCTTCCCCACCGCGTACGAGGTCGGGGTGCTCAACGGCCGGGTGCGGCCGGGGGAGACGGTGGTCGTCGTCGGAGCGGGACCCATCGGGCTCGCCGCCGTCGCCACCGCCGGGCTGCTGTCCCCGTACCGGATCATCGCCGTCGACCTCGCGGCGGGCCGACTGGAAGCGGCCAAGCACTTCGGGGCCGACGCCGTCGCCCTCGCCGACGAGGACCCCGAACGGCTCGTGGCCGACCTGACCGGGGGACTCGGGGCCGACACCGTCATCGAGGCCGTCGGCGTCCCGGAGAGCTTCGAGCTGTGCACCCGCGTGGTGCGGCCCGGCGGGCACGTCGCCAACATCGGGGTGCACGGGAAGCCCGCGGTGCTGCACCTGGAGGACCTGTGGATCAAGAACGTGACGATCACCACCGGGCTCGTCGACACCTCCTCCACGCCCACGCTGTTGCGCATGGCGGCCGCCGGACGCCTGCCGACCTCCTCGATGGTCACCCACACCTTCCCCCTCGACGCGATGGAAGAGGCGTACGAGGTGTTCTCCCGTGCCGCCGACACCGGCGCGCTGAAGGTCGTGCTCGGCTCGCCCCGGCACGACGCCGTGAGCCTGCGCCCGACGGAAGGGGCGTGAGCCCGATGCCCGGCGGAGACATCGGCAGACGGCTGGTCGGACGCCGACAGGAACTGGGGCTCTCCAGCGGGGAGGTGGCCGAGCGGGCCGGAGTCGCCCCCGGATACCTGCGGTACGTGGAGGAGTCCCCCTCCGCCACGCCCGGCCTCGCCTTCCTGCTCAGCGTCGCGGACGCGCTCGACACCACCGTGGCACGGCTCCGCGGCGGCTCCGTCGACCTGCCCGAGGGCATGGGGCGGGCCGCGGCGAGGCCGAGGTCGCTGAAACTGACTCCCGGCCAGTGCCGGACCCTGATGTCCACCCACGGCATCGGACGTGTCGCGGTCACCACGCCGAACGGCCCCGCGATCCTGCCGGTCAACTACACGGTCGTCGACGACGGGATCGTCTTCCGCACCTCGCCGGGGTCCGTGCCCGCGCTGGCGGACGGCGCGGAGGCCGCCTTCGAGGTCGACCACGTCGACGAGGCCCGCAGCGAGGCGTGGAGCGTCCTCGCGGTCGGCCCCGCGCGACGGGTCACCGACACGAGCGCCGTGACGCGCTACACCCGCCAGGCGTACACCGACCCCTGGGCCGGAGGCGAACGCGACCTGTGGATGCGGATCGCCCCGGTGCGGCTCACCGGCCGCAGGATCGAGGCGGGCTGAACCGGCCGCCCGGGGCGCGGACCCCGGCTCAACCGAGAGCGAGGGTGCGCGAGGAACCCGGGGCGATCGTGACGACCTGATCACGCAACCGCACGGTCAGCGGGCTGTCGTCGGTCTCGGACACGCCGACCCCCAGCCGCCCCGTGCCGAGCCGCAGGGTGATGTCCCAGTGGTCGCGGTAGCGGACGGTGAGGGAGAAGTCCGAAAGCTGCGGCAGGGGCGCCGGGTCGAGGCCCAGGGCGTCGGGACGCGGCTCCAGCCCGGTGAGGCACCGCTGGACGAGATCGAGGGTGCCCGCCATCGCGCCGAGGTGGATGCCCTCGCCGGTCGTCCCGCCCTGCACGTCGGCCACGTCGCCGGTGAGCGCCTCGTGGACGTACCGCCAGGCGTCGGCGCGGTGGGCGCGGGCCAGCACCCACCCGTGGACGAGCCCGCTGAGCGTCGAACCGTGACTGGTGCGCGCCAGGTAGTGGTCGACCGTCGCCCGCCAGTCCGCGTCGTCGACCGGGTGTCCCAGGCGCGCGAAGAGTCCGGCCAGCTCGTCCGGCGGGAAGAGGTAGCCCAGCATCAGGACGTCGGCCTGCTTGGACGCCTGGTAGCGGTTGACGGTGTCGCCCTCCGCCTCCAGGATCCGGTCGAGGCGGCGGATGTCGCCGTACCGGGACCGGTAGCCGTCCCAGTCCAGGGCGGCGAGGTCCCCGTACCCGTCGAACTGGCTGACGATGCCCTGGTGGAACGGCACCCGCAGACGCCGTGAGACGTCCTCCCACCGCTCGGGCTCCCCCGGATCGAGGGCGATGCGTTCGAACAGCTCCCCGCGCCGCCGTCTCGGCAGCGCCCCGACGAGGTCCAGGGCACGGGCCAGCACCCAGGCGGCGGTGACGTTCGTGTACGCGTTGTCGTCCAGACCGGGACGGTCCGCGCCGGGATAGGCGTCGTGGTACTCGTCGGGCCCCATCACCCCGCGGATGCGGTACCGCGCGTGCGCCGGGGACCAGACCGCGCTGTCCGCCCAGAACCGGGCGATCTGGAGCAGCGTCTCGGCGCCCTCGCCGTAGAGGAACCCGGTGTCGCCGGTGGCCTCGCAGTAGCGCCAGATGGTGTAGGCGATCGCCGAGCCGACGTGCCGCTGGAGGCGGGAGTGGTCGGGCAGCCAGCGCCCGGAGCGCGGGTTGAGGTGCAGGCGCTGGGTCTCCTCACGGCCGTCGCTGCCGCTCTGCCACGGAAACATGGCGCCCCTGCGCCCCTCCGCGGCCGCCGCCCGGCACGCCGCGCCCAGCCTGCGGCATCGGTAGCCGAGCAGCGCCCGCGACACCTCCGGCAGGTGCGGGTTCAGGAACGGCAGGACGAACAGCTCGTCCCAGAAGACGTGCCCGCGGTACGCCTCGCCGTGCAGACCCCGGGCGGGCACCCCGGCGTCGAGGTCCGCGGTGTGCGGCGACAGGGTCTGCAGGACGTGGAAGAGGTGCAGCCGCAGCACGTGCCCGGCCCGGTTGGCCACATCGAGTTCGGCCCGCCGCCACAGGTGGGCCCAGGCCGTCGTGTGGGAGGCCAGCAGCCCGGCGAAGTCGGCCGCGCCCGCGACCCGGTCGAGGGCCGCCGTCAGCGGATCCCCGATCGCCGGGTCGCGCGAGGTGTGCAGCGCGACCGTCTTGTCGACGGTGACCGGCCGCCGGTCGGCGACCGCCAGGGTGAGGCGGTGGACGGCCGCCAGCGGGCCGGGCTCCAGAACACTGGCACGAGGGGGACCCGGCCCGACCCGGGTACGGGCGGCCAGCGCGACCCGCACCCCGGAGGAGACGGTTCGGCAGTCGAGCCAGACCGTGTCCGGCTCGACCGCGCCGGTCGCGTGCCCGGTGAGATGGCGGCCGTCCAGCTCCCGGTACCGCGCCACGCCGCTGTTGGTGACGGCGCCGTCCAGCGCGGACTCGACCTCCAGCTCGCCGCTCCAGCCCACCGGGGTGAGCCGCGTCGACAGCGCGGCCAGACACGGGTCCCCCATGTGGACGATCCGCCGCTGCTCGACGGCCACCACGCGGCCCGCTCCGTCCCGCAGCCGCGTCCGGCGCGTCAACCGGCCGCGGCGCAGGTCGAGCACCTGCTCGTGGGCCAGGGGCGGGAACACGTCCGGTCCGAACCAGTCCCCGCCCGCGGCCCGGAACCGCAGAGGCAGCCAGTTGGGGAGGTTGACCAGGTCCTCGTTCTCGACCCCGCGGCCGCCCACGGTCGACACCAGACGGTCGTAGCAGCCCGCCGCGTACGTGCCCGGGTAGTGCACCGCTCCTGCGGACGTCTCGGGAGCCGCGCCACGGGTCGCGAAGCGACCGTTGCCGAGGGTGCACAGCGTCTCCCGCACCCGCTCGCGCTCCGGGTCGTAGCCCTCGTACCGCCAGGTCCAGTCAGGCACGGTCAGCGCTCCCTCCGACGGGCACGACCACCGGATCGCCGACCACCGGGTGCCCTCCGCGGGCTCGCGGGACGGCCGAGCCGGTGGGACGGGGGCGGGACCGGCGGACGCGGCACCGCCGCGCCCCGGCCGGAACCCCGGTCGCGGCCCACCCTCCAGCATGCGGCGGGGCACCCCGGGCAGCCGTACGCCCGTCCTCCTAGCCGGTGCGACGGCGCCAGCGCGGTCCGACGTCGGCCCATTCCTTCTCCCAGTTCCGGGCGCGAGCGGTGTCGAGGCGCCACAGGGCCACGTTGGTGCCTCCGGCCACGAGGCTTGCGGCGCAGGTCCCGGTCAGGACGCCGAACATGGCGGACTGCGCCGTGGCGGAGCGTGTGCTGATGGGTGCGGTGGTCAATCGGCCCTGGCGGTCCAGCCAGACGGTGGTCCGGGTACCGCTTGTGAGACCCGGGGCGAGCTGCGTGGTGCCGGTGCGGGTGGTCCCGTCGGGGGCGGTCCAGCGGACGTGTCCCCAGGTGGTGCCGTCGGTGGGGTAACCGCCGTGCGCGGTGGGCGTGCCGGTCGTCAGGACGGCGGTGGCGGTGTGACGGTCCTGGCGCTGCCGCAGCATGGCCTGGTCGGTGTGCAGCGCGGTGACGGTGCCGAGAAGGGGCACGGCGACGGCGAGCAGGAGGGCGGCCAGCAGGAGGATCCATCTCTCCAGGACGTCCGACCGCCGCCGGAGCGGGTTGGACCGCCAGCGCCACATCCTCACCGTCGTCCTCATCGCCGTCCGCCTTTCGGCCGTGGGCCGGACACGCAGCCGTCACTGTGAGCCTGGCAGCCGTGACACCGGCTCCACCAGGGGCGACCGGGCATTCCGACGGGGACGACCGGCCCCGGTGCGGGGCGGCCGGAGCGGGCAGCCCCGTGGGGAAGGGACCGCCGGCCATCGCGAGGCCGTCGGCACGCCGGGGCCCGCCGTCCGACCGGGCCGCTCAGCCGTGGGTCAGCGGGACCCGCCACACCAGCCGGGTGCCGCCCCCGTCGGGTCTCTCCACCGTGAGCGCGCCGCCCAGCTCCTGCGCGCGTTCCGAGAGGTTGCGCAGTCCGCTGCTGCGGCCCCTGCCCGCCGGGATGCCGCGCCCGTCGTCCGTCACGGTCACGGTCAGCTCACCGGAGCGGGCGACGAGCGCGAGGTCGGCGGCCCGCGCGTCGGCGTGCCGGGCCACGTTCGCCAGCGCCTCCACCAGCACCGCGACGGCGTGGTCGGCGACATCGGCGGGAACGTCCGTGTCCAGCAGCCCCTCCATCCGCAGGGACGGGGTGAAACCCAGCGTCGGGAGGGCGTCGTCGACCGTCTTGACGGCCCGGACACGCAGCCCCCGCCCGGTCCCGGGATCGTGCGAGCGGAGTCCGAAGATGGTCGAGCGGATGATCTTGATGGTCTCGTCGAGGTCGTCGACGGCCCGCAGCAGGCGCTCGGACCCTTCCGGCCGTGACACGAACCGGACAGTGCTCTGGAGGGTCATGCCGGTCGCGAACAGCCGCTGGATCGCGAGGTCGTGCAGGTCGCGGGCGATCCGGTCCCGGTCCTCGAACAGAGCGAGCTGCTCGTTGACCTGGCGCCGGTCGGCCAGTTCCAGGGCGAGCGCGGCCTGTCCGGCGAACCCCCGCAGCGGCGCGACCTCGGTCGGGGTGAAGACGGCCCGGCCGGACGCGCGGGCCAGGAGCAGGACACCCCGCGCGACGGTGCCGGTCTCCATGCGCACGGCCGCGGCGGGACCCAGGCCCGCCCACCGGGGCGGCCCCGCCGTGATCCGCGGGTCCTTCTGCGCGTCCGCCGTGGTGATCGGTTCAGGACCGGCGCAGGCCGCCCCCCATGAACGAACCCACCCGCGGCAGCACCAGACCCCGGTGCGCCGTGGCCTCCAGGCCCACCGCGAGCACGACCTGGAGTTCGTCCGAGCCGGGGATCGGGAGCGCCAGCGCACCGAGGTCGGCCTGGAGGATCTCGCGGGCGCTGCTCACGATCAGTTCGAGGGCGCGGGCTTCGGCGTCGCCGGAGAGGAGGGCGCGGGTGACCTCCGCGTTCGCCTCAAGCCAGCGCTGGCGCCGTCGTGCCTCCTCGTAGAGGCGGGCGTTCTCGATGGCGACGCCCGCGGCGACGGCGAGGGTGGCCAGCACCGTCTCGTCCTCGGCGTCGAAGGCGGCTCCGCCGCGTTTCTCGGTGAGGTAGAGGTTGCCGAACACCTCGTCGCGGACCCGGATCGGCACCCCGAGGAAGGAGTGCATCGGCGGGTGTCCGGCGGGGAAACCGTAGGACGCCGGGTGGTCGGAGATCTCCGCCAGCCGCAGCGGCTCGGGGTGCCGGATGAGTTCACCGAGGATGCCGTGCCCCTCGGGCAGGGCGCCGATGCGGGCGACCTGCGCGTCGTCCATGCCGACCGTCAGGAACTCCGAGAGGCTCTCCCTCTCGGCGCTGATCACGCCGAGGGCGCCGTACTCGGCGTCCACAAGCACCACGGCGGTCTCCACGATCCGCCGCAGCACCTGGGACAGGTCCAGTTCGCGGCCCACGGTGAGCACCGCGTCCAGCAGGTTGTACACCCGCTCGCGCGTCCCGCGCACCGTGTTGATCCGTGTCTGGAGCTCGTTCAGCAACTCCTCCAGGCGCGGGCCGACGGGCCGCTTCCCGCTGCCCCTGCCTGCCTCGGCCATCGCCGCACTCCGTTCCCTCCGGGTGGGCGGAACATCCGGTGATCCTTTCCCACGGTATCCGCAGCGGGGACCCGTGACATCCGCTGGCCACGGGGGAGGGCCGCACGGTGACCGGTCACTCGCCCGCCTCCCCGTCCGGCCGCCCGGCGCCGGTCCGTCGCCGTCGGCAGATGAGGCCGCGAACCCTGAACCGATGGGGTGAACCTCGGTCGGATCGACCAGCCCGACCCGATACCCGCCGCGACAATGCGACCCATGTGCACACGAATCCTCTGGTCGTCGCAGGGCCACTCCCGCACGGCGCAGGGCGGCCCCGCCCAGGGCAACGTCCTGGTCTCCCGGAGCATGGACTGGTACCAGGACACGGACACGATCCTGGCGGTACGCCCTCGGGGCGAGGAGCGCCTGAGCATGCCCAGCACGCCCACGCTCCCGGGCAACTTCACCTGGACCTCGCGGTTCGGCAGCGTCGTCGCCCTCATGTACCGCGAGGCAGCGGTCGACGGCGTCAACGAGGCGGGGTTCCAGGCCAGCGGGCTGTACCTCTCCGAGTCGGACTACGGCGACCGCGACCCGGCCCGCCCCGGGCTCGAACTGTTCTGGGCGATCCAGTACCTGCTCGACTGCTTCGACAACGTCGCCGACGCGGTGCGGAGCCTCACGGAACGCGACATCCAGCTCATCGCCAAGGACCTCGGCAGCAAGCCGGGGACCGGACACCTCGCGCTCGCCGACCAGGACGGCGACTCGGCCATCGTCGAGTTCCGCGACGGCAAGGCCGTGGTGCACGAGGGCAAGCAGTACACCGTGATGGCGAACTCCCCCTGGTACGAGGAGCAGTTGGAGCTGAAGGAGCGGTACGAGGGGCTCGGCGGCGATCAACCGCTGCCGGGCGGCGTCGACTCACCCGACCGCTTCGCGCGCGCCGCGTACTACTCCGCGCAGCTTCCGAGCACCGCGGACGCGCGCGAGGCCGCGGCGTACATGTTCAGCGTGATCCGCAACGCCTCCGCTCCGTTCGGCACCGCCGACGAGGTGCGGCCCAACATCTCGACCACCCGCTGGCGCACCGTCGCGGACCTCACCGAGCGGCGGTACTTCTTCGAGTCCACCACGAGCCCCAACGTGGTGTGGGTGGAGCTGTCCCAGGTGGACTTCTCCGAGGGCGGGCCGGAACTGCACCTCGACGTGGCGAGCGAGCACGACCACGTCGGCAACGTGACCGGCGAGTTCGCCCCGGCGGGCTGAGTCCCGTCCGACCCGCGCCGTCCCCGCCGACCTCACGGACCACTGACGGAGCGGGGACTCAGGCGACCAGACCGGCGCTGGTCAGCCAGATGTGGGCGCACGTCGCCGACGCCTCCTGGAGCGCCTCGCGGGATTCCTGCGAGGCGTGGTAGAAGGTCCGCTCGATCATCCAGCACAGGGCGCGCGCCATCGCCGGGGCCTGGTCCGGTGCGGCGCCCGTCGGGACGCCCGCGCGTTCGAGGACGGCGGTGATGGCCGCGATGAACAGGTCGGCCGTGTGGTCCCACAGCTCACCGATCGGCGGCACGGTCAGGGACAGGTCGATCGCCGTGCGCATGACCAGCCCGTGCTCGTTCCACAGCTCGACCGTGCGCCGCAGGGCCGCCGTCACCGCCTCGCGCGGGTCGTCGGTCCGCGCGGTGAGCCGGGACCGTTCCCACAGGTGCTCGACGGTCCGGGCCACGAGCGCCGTGACCACCTCCTGCTTGGAGCCGTAGTAGAAGTACAGGGCGCCGCGCGTGATGCCGGCGCCCTGCGCGATGTCGCCGACGGTCATCGCCTCGTAGCCCTTCCGGGCCAGCAGGGCTTCGCAGGTGTCGAGGATGGCCCGCTCCCGGACGTCCCCCTTGCGTTCGGCGGGGCGACGGCCGCGCGGGGGCTGGTGGCCGGGCATCAGAGCTGAGCGCCCTCGGCGAAGTCGGTCGTACGCGAGAGCGCCTCCCAGGCGCGGATGTCCTCGTCCACGGCGGTGCGGGCGGCGGTGACCAGGCGCAGGGCGTCCGAGCCCAGGACCAGGTGCGCCGGCGGCTGCTCGACCGAGGCGATGCGCACGACCGCTTCCCCGGCCCTGGCCGGATTGCCGAGCTGGTTGCCGCTGGCCTTCTGCCGGGCCTCGCGGAGGGGAGTGAACAGCGTGTCGTAGTCGTCGATGGTCCGCTCGGCGCGGGTCATGGACCGTCCGGCCCAGTCGGTGCGGAAGGAGCCCGGCTCGATCGCCGTCACATGGATACCGAACTGCGCGACCTCCTTGCCCAGCGCCTCCAGGATGCCCTCCAGGGCGAACTTGCTGCCGCAGTAGGCGGACATGCCGGGCACGGCCATGAGGCCGCCCATGGACGTGACGGCCATCAGGTGTCCCCGGCGGCGCCGGCGCATGTGGGGCAGCGCCGCCTGCAGGGTGGCCGCCGCCCCGAACACGTTGACCTCGAACTGCCGCCGCATCTCGGCCAGCGGGGTCTCCTCGAAGGTCCCTTCGAGACCGAACCCGGCGTTGGCGACGACGACATCCAGGGGGCCGACGTTCTGCTCCACCTCCGTGACCACACCGAGGACGGCGTCGTCGTCCGTCACGTCCAGGAGACGGCCGTGGGCGCTGCCCGGCCCCAGTTCCTCGAAGGCCCGCAGGTCCTCCTCGGAGCGGACCGTGCCGACGACGGTGTGACCCGCGGCCAGGGCGGCCTCCGCGAAGGCGCGACCGAGGCCGGTGCTGACGCCGGTGATGAGCCAGTTCTGCTTCCGCACTGTTCCTCCAGGGACCTCTGGCGAGGAGCCGGACCGCTCCCCGCGAAAAAAGTCTACACGGTGTCGATTTTTATCGCCGTCCCGTCGATTCCGGTCGGTCGGGGGAGTCGGAGGACGCCCGGTCCTCCGCGTGCCGGGCACCGGTCCGCATCACCGGTGGTGCCGGAGCCGGTCGTCGAGCGCGGCTCCGACGTCGGGGCAGTTCCGCCGGACGGTGTCGAGGAAGGCGCGCAGCACCGGGGAGCGATCGCGGGCCGCGAAGGACAGGACGAGGTCGGGCAGGGGCGTACGCGGGGTGACGTCGCAGAACCGCACTCCCGGACGCGGGACCGCCCTCATCCGGGACGGCCCCAGGCCGACGCCCACGCCCGACGCGGCCAGACCGATGATCGTGTGCACGTCCCTCGCGACGGTCGCACCGCCGAGAGCCGGGGAGTCCGGGCCCAGCAGGGTGCGCAGTCCGGCGACGACGGCGGGCTCGTCCTCACCGGCCGACACGATCAGGGGCTGGCGCCGCAACTGGTCGGCGCTCACCGACTGCTGACCCGCGTACGGGTGCGCCGTGTGCACCACGGCGATCACGTGGTCGCGTCCGACCGGGACGGACACCAGACGCTCGGTTCCGGCACCTCGTGGCGGACCGAGGGTGAAGGCCACGTCCAGCTCCCCGGCGACGAGGGCCGAGCCGCTGCGGCTGGTCGCCATCTCGTGCAGTTCCAGCCGCACGCCGGGCCGTTCACGCCCGAACCGGCTCAGGACGCCCGGCAGCGGATCGAGCAGCGCCGAGGCGATGAAACCGAGGCGCAGACGTCCCGTCTCGCCGCGCGCGGCCCGGCCCGCGTCGACCGCGGCCGCCGCGATCTCGTCGAGCGCCCGGCGCGCCCGCGCGAGGAACGCCTCACCGGCGGCGGTCGGGAACACCCCCTGCCGGGTGCGGTCGAACAACCGGGCCCCGACCTCGCGCTCCAGGTCGGCGATCTGCTTGGACAGCGGCGGCTGCGCGATGCCCAGCGAGGCGGCCGCCCGGCCGAAGTGCCCGTGCTCGGCGAGAGCGATCGCGTACCGCAGATGCCGTGCTTCCATCCCGCGTCCGCCCCATCCCTCTGCCCCGCCGACCTGCTGCGATACCTCGAAGATATCGCCGGTCCGCTTGCCGGATCCACGGATGGATGGTGTGGCCGTTCCGGTCTGGAATGGAGCCATGACGAACGTATCCCTGACCGACACCGTCCTCGTCCTCGTGCACGGCGCCTGGCACAGCTCCGGGCAGTGGGCGGCGACGCAGCGCGCGCTGGCCGGAGCGGGCGCCGCGAGCGTGGCCGTCGACCTGCCGGGGCACGGCTTCGACGCACCCCTGCCCACCGGATACCTGCTGCCCGGCCAGCCGGGCCTGCTGACCGAGAGGTCGCGCCTGGCCGGGCTGACGATGGACGACTGCGCCGAGGCGGTGCTGTGCGTCCTGCGCCGGGTGCGTCACCGTCGCAGGGTCGTGCTCGTCGCGCACAGCGCGGGAGGCGGTCCCGCGTCCCTCGCCGTGGAGCGGGCGCCCGAGCTGGTGCACCGGATCGTCTACCTGTCCGCGTTCGTGCCGGGCGGGCGGCCGCGGTTCTCCGACTACCTGGGCTCGTCCGAGAACGCCACCGCGCTGGGCCGGAACCTGCACCTCGGAGACGCTCGGGCACTGGGCGCCGTACGGATCAATCCGCTCGCACCGGATCCCGCCTACCTCGACGAACTGCGCCGGACCCACTACCACGACACCCCCGCGGACCGTTTCGACCGGTGGCGGTCCGCGTTGAGCCCCGATCTGCCCCTGGCGATCCCGACGGCCCCGGTCACCCTGACCGCGGCACGGTGGGGGAGCGTTCCACGGACCTTCCTGCGCTGCGCCGAGGACCGGGCGCTGGCACCGGCCGCGCAGGACCTGATGATCGCGGAGGCCGACCGGGCCTTCCCCGGCAACCCGTTCACCGTGCGTACCCTGCCCGGCGGCCACAGCCCTTTCGCCGCCCGGCCGGACGAGCTGGCCGCGGCCCTCGTCCCGTGAGCCGTCGTCGGCCCGCGCAGGGGGCACGTCCCACGGCGGAGGACGGCTCGCGGCGGCGGGCGGCTCACGGCCGACGGCGGTCGCTGTAGACGCATCTCCCTCCCGACCAGGTCGACTTGACCCGTGCCTCGGCCCACTCCTCGGGCGGGGTCGCGCCGAGGTCGGTGTCCAGGACGGCGAAGTCGGCGAGTCGGCCGACCGTCAGGGTTCCCTTGGTCCCGGCTTCGCCCGAGGCGGCTGCCGAACCGTGCGTGTAGATGTCGAGAGCGTCCCTGAAGCCGACGCGCTGCCGGGGGCCGACCGTTCTTCCCGTACCCGTGGTGCGGGTGACGAGCGAGCGGATGGCCAGCAACGGGTCGGCGGGTGCCAGCGGGTAGTCCGACGAACCGGCCACCGTGACATCGGCGTCACGCAGGGAACGGTGAGCGGAGATCATCTCGGCCCGTTCCCCGTAGTAGTCGACCAGTCTGTCGCCGTGGAGCGCGATGAACGGGCCGAACGGCACGGCGACGGTGCGGGTGGCGGCGATGCGCTCGATGAGCCGGTCGTCGACGATGCTGCAGTGTTCGATGCGGTGCCGGAGGGTGCCCGGAGGCAGGGATTCGATCACCTCCAGGAGGGTCTGGACGGCCTCGTCGCCGTTGGCGTGCACGGCGACGCGCGTCCCCGCACGGTGGAAGCGCCCGACGAGGTCACCGAGTTCGCCGGGGGAGAGGACTTCGAGGCCGTTGCCGGTGCCCGTGGTGCTGTTGTAGGGATCCCGGCAGCGGCAGGTTCCTCCCGTCAGTGCTCCGTCGAGCATCATCTTCACCCCGACCGTCCGCAGCCGGTGGGGGGCCGGCGAGGGGGGCGGCAACCGGGCCGGGTCGGCGTACGCGTGCCAGAGCAGCATGCCGACCCGCGCGGTGAGTTCGCCCGCCGCGAGGGCATCGGCGTAGAGCTTCTGCTCGACGGGGGTGACCAGCGCGTCGCAGAAGGAGGTGATGCCCTTGGCGTGCAGTTCGGCGATGACCTCGGCGAGCGCCGCCCGCTGCCGCTCGGGGGATCCGGGCTGTGCGATCGAGACCTTGCCCGACCCCGGCAGCCAGGGGTCGAGCCAGGCCCGCTCGACGAGGTGTCCGTCCAGGGTTCCGTCGGGGCGGGTCCCGAGCCGGCCGCCGGACGGCGCGTCCCGGGGAGTCCGGTAGCGCAGGAGCCGGAGTCCGGCGCTGTTCACCACGGCACGGTGCAGCGAGTAGTGGATGACGACGATGGGCTGCGTTTCGGAGACCTGGTCGAGGAGGTCCCGGTCCAGCGGTCCCAGCCGGTGTTCGTCATGAGGCTGCGCCACGACCCAGGTGCCGGGAGGTGCCTGCCGGGCTCGGCGCCGCAGGGTCTCCCGCAGCGCCGCGGGGTCCTCCACCGCGTCCAGGTCGACGCGGGTGCGGGCGAGGGCCGCCTGGGAGGGGTGGCAGTGGGCGTCGTTGAAGCCGGGAACGAGCAGCGCGCCGTCGAGTTCCGTCTCCTCGGCGTGCGGATGGCGCTCGCGCAGTTCCCCGCGGGTGCCGGTGCCGATGATCCGGCCCGAGCGTGTGGCGAGTGCCTCGGGTTCGGTGCCGTCCCCCGCCAGGATGCGCGGCCCGGTGAAGATGCGGACACGTGCCGGGCCGGACGGCGCCGGGGGCACGGGGCCGAGCGCGGTCACGGGCGGGGCTCCGGCTCCGTGGCGCCGCCGGTCGTCATGTCGACGTCCTTGGTCTCGGGGCCGAGCGCTCCGCCGAGCGCGACCAGGAGTCCGCCGACCACCAGGAGCACGACGGGCGCCAGAGCGGTGCCGGTGATCGTCGCGAGGCCGCTGATGTAGAAGGCGTAGAAGGCGGGGATCACCAGGGCGAGGCTGTAGCCGACGCCGTAGCCGGTGGCGCGGATGGCGGACGGGAACCGTTCGGTGAGGTAGGCGGCGATCGGCCCGTACATGGAGATGGTGGTGGTCTGGACGCCGACGGCCAGGACGGTCGCGAGGACCGTGTCGTCCGGCCCCAGCGTGGTGAGCAGGACGTAGCAGGTGGAGGCGGCGACGGCGGACACGACCCCGAAACAGGCGTAGAAGCGGCGCCGCCCGACGCGCTGCGAGAGCAGGGCGCAGCCGACGAAGGTGCCGACGCACACGAGCGAGGAGACGAGCAGGATGACGCTCACGGTGCGGTCGGGCAGCCCGACCTCGGTCCTGAGCATCGAGGGCAGGACGGCCGCGGCGACGTTGGTGAGGAGCCAGGCGCCGGTCATGAGGACGAAGACCTGGGCGAGGTCGCGCCGGTGCCGGCCGCCGAGGAGTTCCCGCAGGGGTGAGCCGGTCGGTTCGGCGGCTTCGAAGGCGGGCGCCTCCTCGACGTTGTTGCGGTAGTAGACGAAGAGGACGATCCCGAGCAGGCCGCCGATGAAGAAGGGGATGCGCCAGCCCCACTGGACGTAGGCGCTGTCCACGCCGTCCGGGGGGATGACGCTGAGCAGGAAGAGGCTGAGCGCGGCGATCGACGCGGTGGCGAGCGGCGAGGTGCAGGTGATGAGCCCGCTGGCGAGACCGCGTCTGCGCCGCGGGCTCCACTCCATCGCGAGCGGTACGGCGGTGGCGTACTCCCCGCCGAGGAAGATGCCGCCGATGAAGCGCAGGCCGATCAGGAGGGCGATCGCCCCCATGCCGAGATGCTGGTGCCCGGGGAGCAGTCCGATGGCGAACGTCGAGACCCCGAACCCGGCGACCGCCACCATGGTGGTGATGCGCCGGCCGACCTTGTCGGCGTAGTAGCCGAAGACCGCCGAGCCGAGGGGCCTGGCCAGGAGGGTGGCCGCGAAGACCGCCGCGGCGATCAGGGCGGCCGTCGACTTGGAGGTGTCGGCGGGCTCGAAGTAGATCATCGCGGGGGCGAGAGTGATGATCGGCACGAAGATGTCGAACTGGTCGGCGTAGTACCCGAGGATCCCGCCGCGGAGGGCCGCGCGGCGCGACTCCTCGGTGTGCGTGTCTGTCTCGGCTGTGGTGGACATCGGTGTCCTCCGTTCGGGCCCCGGCGGCCGGGGCGGTGCGGGTGTCAGGCGTCCTTGTCGCCGCCCATGGCCTGGCTGAGCGCGCGGGCGGTGTTCCTGAGATGCCGGGCGGTGGCGCCGTGGACGTCCAGGGGGAGCAGGTCGTCGGTCGCGACGAGGGCGACGGTGGCGCAGATGCCGTACTCGTCGAAGACCGGGGCGGCCATGGCGTGGATGCCGAAGCCGTCCGGGCTCATGGCCACCTGGTCGGTGCCCGCGAGGGTGCGGATCTCCTCGGTCAGCTCCTCGCGCGCCACGGCGGGCAGGCTGCCCAGCAGGCGGTCGGCCCGCAGCTGGTCGGACATGTGGGCGAGGAAGACCTTGCTCTGGGCGGCGGTGAGGGACAGCTGGGTGCCGACCCGCACGGTCACCAGGACGGTGCGGGTGGCGTCCTCCTCCACCCGGGAGACGATGGGGCCGGTCGACCCCCAGAGGCTGAGCACCGTGGTCAGGCCGGTGGTCGAGCACAGCTCCCGCATGTAGGAGGGGGCGAGATCGACCACCTTGCGGCGCCCGAGGGCGAAGGCCCCCAGTTGCAGCAGGAGCGCGCCCGGGGCGTAGCTGCCCGGGGCGCTGCCACGCTCCAGCAGCCCCGAGGCGACCAGGGAGGTGCAGTACCGGTAGGTGGTGGTCCGGTTGAGCCCGAGTCGCTCGGCCGCTTCGCCGGCTGTCAGCTCCGGGGTCTCCGGACCGAACAGACGCAGGATCTGGGCCGTGCGGTCGACCGCCTGGATGTCGCCGCTGGAGCGAGCGTCGTCGCCCTTCTCCGCCATGAGGAACTCCGTTCGTGATGAGGACCGCGTGTTCGCATCACGAAGTCTGCACCATGCGTGACGCGCCACCGAGCGACGTCACTGGCGGAATGCGAACACAGAAACCTGCATGCGAACAAGATGCTGGCACAGCTTTTCTTCGAACGCCTCAACCGGGGATGTCTCTCGCGGAGTGTGTTCGCATGACGCGTTGACATTTCGCAATGCGATCCTTCATGGTCGAAGGGCAGCCCCGGAAGCGAGGAGAGCCCGATGGATGTCAGCCCCGTAGTCGCCCGGATCCTGGACGGCATGATCGACATGCACTGCCACTCCGGGCCCGGCCCGTTCCCCCGCGAGTTCGATCACGTGGACGGCGCACGGGACGGCGACCGGATCAGGATGCGGGCCTTCGTCGCCAAGTCCCACCACCACAACACCGTCATGGACCTCCAGGCCGCGCACCGGTCCTTCGACGGCGTCGGCACCCGCGTCTACGGCGGGATCGTGCTCAACAACCAGGTCGGCGGCATCAACCCCTACGCGGTGGAGATGTGCCTGCGGATGGGCGGCAAGGTCGTCTGGTTCCCGACCTTCTCCTCCCGCCGCCACATCGCCTTCCAGGAGGAGGCCCTCGCCGGCGGCTTCCCGCGCAGCACGGTCGAACTCACCACCGTGCCGGTGCTCCTCCACGACGAACAGGGCCGCCTGCGGCCCGAGGTGGGCCAGGTCGTCGACGTCGTCGCCGAGACGGGAACCGTCCTCAACGGCGGCCACCTCCACCCCGACGACATGGCGGAGCTGTTCGCGCTGGGCGCGGAGCGCGGCGTCGAGCGGATGGTGGCGAGCCACCCCAACTTCATCAGCGACCTCACCCTCGACCAGGGCGTCGAACTCTCCCGGCGCGGAGTGTTCATGGAGCACGAGGTCGGCATGTACCTCCCCGACGACCACCCGCACTTCGGCATCGAGGTCCTGCTGGAGTGGATCGAGGCCGTCGGGACCGAGCGCACCGTGCTCGCCTCCGACCTCGGCCAGATCGGACGCACCCGGCCCGTCGACGCCTTCATCGAGGTCACGACGGCGCTCCTCGACCACGGCGTCGCCGAGAAGGACCTCCGCCGCATGCTCGTCGACAACCCCACCCACCTCATGGGTCTCGACTGAACCGTCTGACGATTCCCGGGAGGGACACCGTGTACGACCCCACCGATCCACGCTCCACCCTGCCCACGGCCGCCCCCCGGGCTGCCGTCGCCGCCGACGCGCCCGTCGCGGCGCCCTGGTACCACGAGTTCGACGACGCGCCCGCGACCGAGGACGCCTCCTCCGGCGCCACCTGGGTGGTGCGCGGACAGAACTTCCTCCTCACCCTGTCCCGGCTCGGCGCCGGGCAGGTGCTGGAACGCGCCGTCCAGGAGCACGAGTACGCGGTGCTGCTCACCGCGCCGGACGCGCACGTCGCCGTCGAATCGGCGGACGGCGCCCGGGACGTCCGGGGCAGGGCGCTGATCGTGGTGCCGCCCGGCCCGTCCCGGCTGACCGCCAGGACCGGCACCCAGGTGGTCCGCCTCTTCGACCACCGCACCGCCGACATCGCCGCCCTCGCGGCCAACGCCGCCGACTACGCCGAGCCGCACGCCCGGGTCGCCCCCCTCGTGCCCTGGCCCGCGCCCGCGGACGGCGACCGGCTGCGGGTGTACCTGCCCGACGAGGTGCCCGCCGAGGCCGGGCGGTTCGGGCGGATCTACCGGACGCGCTCCTTCATGGTCAACTTCCTCGACCCGACCGACGGCCCCCGGGCACGCAACAAGCTGTCGCCGCACCACCACGACGACTTCCAGCAGTGCTCGCTCGCCGTGGCGGGCCGCTTCGAACACCACATCCGCACCCCCTGGACGACGGACATGGACCAGTGGCGCCCCGACGAGCACCGCGAGGTGGCCAGCCCCTCGGTGGCCGTCATCCCGCCGCCCACCGTGCACACCACCCGGGCCTGCGGCGAGGGCGCGAACGAGCTGATCGACATCTTCAGCCCGCCCCGCGCCGACTTCTCCGCCCGCGAGGGCTGGGTCCTGAACGCCGCCGACTACCCCGCCCCCGAGGAGACGCACACCTCATGACCGCACTCACCGGAGGGCGCATCGGCACCTGGGTGAAGCTGCCCGCCCTGGAGTCCGTGCAGATCGCCGCCCACGCGGGATTCGACTTCGTCGTCGTCGACCAGGAGCACGCCCCGCTCGACGTCCGCACCGCCTACGAACTGATCACCGTCGCCGCCGCGCTGGGTACGACTCCGCTGGTCCGGGTGCCGGACGGAACCCCGTCGCGCATCCAGCGGCTCCTGGACGCGGGCGCGGCCGGCGTCCTGATCCCTCACGTGGACACGGTCGAGCAGGCCCGGGAGGCCGCGGCGGCCGTCCGCTTCCCGCCGCACGGCCGCCGCGGCGCCGGGGGCACCAGCCGGGCCGGACGCTGGGGACTCGCCTCACGGGAGGACTACCTGGACTCCGGCACCGCGGCGCTCTGTGTACCGCAGATCGAGAGCCGGGAAGCCGTCGGCAACGCGGCGGCCATCGCCGCCGTCGAGGGCGTCGACGCCCTTTTCGTCGGCGCGGCCGACATCGGCCTCGACGTCGGACAGACGCCCGCCTCGGCCGAGGTCACCGGCCTGTGCGCGCAAGTCCTCGCCGCCGCCCGGGAGAACGGTGTGCCCTGCGGCGCGGCCACGGCGACGCCCCGGGCGGCCGGCGCGCTGCTGGAGCAGGGGTTCGACTTCGTCGTCGTCGGCAACGACACCTCGATGCTCGCCGAGGCCGCCGTCGCCACGGTGCGGGCCCTGCGCCCGCGAGGAGGCTCCCGTGCAACACACTGACCACACGATCATCAGCTGTGCCGTCACCGGCGCCATCCACACCCCGAGCATGTCCGACGCCCTGCCGGTCTCCCCGGAGGAGATCTCCGCGCAGGCCCTCGACGCGGCCCGTGCCGGTGCCGCCGTGCTCCATCTGCACGCCCGTGACCCGCACGACGGGCGGCCCAGCTCCGATCCGGACGTCTTCCGCCGGTTCCTCGCCCCGATCGCGGCGGGCACCGACGCCGTCGTCAACATCACCACCGGCGGCTCCGCCGTCATGACCCTCGACGAACGCCTCGCGGCGGCCCGCGCCTTCGCACCGGAACTGGCCTCTTTGAACATGGGGTCGATGAACTTCAACTTCGCGCCCGCCGCGAGCCGAGTCACCCGCTGGCGCCACGACTGGGAGGAGACGTACCTGACCGGTTCCGCCGACCGGATCTTCTCCAACACCTTCACCCAGATCGAGACGGTCCTGCGCGATCTCCAGGCGCTGGGCACCCGGTTCGAGTTCGAGTGCTACGACATCGGCCACCTCTACACGCTGGCCCACTTCGCCGGACGCGGACTGGTCCGCCCGCCCTACCTGATCCAGGGGGTCTTCGGCGTCCTCGGCGGCATCGGCCCGGATCTCGACCACGTGCAGCACATGGTGCGCACCGCCGACCGGCTCTTCGGCGAGGACTACGTCTTCTCGGCGTTCGGCGCGGGGCGCCACCAGTTCGCCGTCGCCACCCACGCCGCCCAACTGGGCGGACACGTACGCGTCGGCCTGGAGGACAGCCTCTACATCGGCGCCGGGCGACTCGCCCGCGACAACGCCGAACAGGTCGAGAAGATCGCCCGGATCCTCGACGAGATCGGCCGCCGCCCGGCCACCCCTGACCAGGCGCGGAGCGTGCTCGCCCTCAAGGGCGCCGCGCACACGGAACTGCCGCGCCCCGACGGCCCGCACCGGGACGAGGCGGTGCGGCGATGACGACCACCGTCGCCTCCGTCGCCCTGCCCCGGCTGCTGCGGATCGGGCCCGGCGCCGCCGACCAGCTCGGAGAGGTCCTGGACTCCCTGGGACTGTCCCGGCCGCTGATCGTCACGGACGCCTTCCTCACCGGCAACGGAACGGCCCGCCGGATCACCGACGGCCTGACCGCGCACGGCATCCACGCCCAGGTGTACGACGGCACCCGTCCCGATCCCACGGTGTCCTCCGTCCTCGACGCGGTCGCCGTCCTCACCCGGGGCGACTTCGACTGCGTCGTCGGGCTCGGCGGCGGCAGCCCCATGGACACCGCGAAGGCGGTCGCCCTGCTCGGGACCACCGGACGCCCCATGCGGGAGTACGCGGCGCCCGCCGTCACCGACACCCCGGCGCTTCCCCTGGTCGCGGTCCCCACCACCGCGGGCAGCGGCTCGGAGTGCACCCGCTACACCATCATCACCGACGACACCGGCACCACCGACGAGAAGATGCTCTGCTCCGGCCTGGCGTTCCTGCCGACGGCCGCGTTCGTGGACCCGCTGCTGACCGTCGCGATGCCGCCCCGGCTCACGGCCGACACCGGCATCGACGCGCTCACCCACGCCATCGAGTCCTATGTCGGCCGCCGCGCCACCCCGTTCACCGACGGACTCGCGCTCACCGCCATGGCCGCCATCGGCCGAAACCTGCGCACCGCCCACGCCCGCCCGGACGACCTCCCGGCGCGCGCGGCGATGATGCTGGCCTCCACCCAGGCGGGCATGGCGTTCTCCAACGCCTCCGTCGCCCTGGTGCACGGCATGAGCCGTCCCGTCGGCGCCCACTTCCACGTCGCCCACGGCCTCTCCAACGCCATGCTGCTGCCCGCCGTCACCGCCTACTCCCTGCCGGCCGCCGTCACCCGGTACGCCGACTGCGCCCGCGCGATGGCGCTCAGCGCCCCGGGCGAGTCCGACGAGGGCGCCGCCCACGCGCTCCTCGCCGAACTCCGCGCCCTCAACGCCGATCTCGCGGTCCCCAGCCCCGAGCGGTACGGGATCGACCGGGACCGCTGGCTGCGTCTGACCCCCACGATGGCCGAACAGGCCCTCGCCTCCGGCTCGCCCGCCCACAACCCCCGCGTGCCCGACCGCGCCGACATCGAGCGGCTCTACCGCTCCCTCGTCGCGTGACGGCCCCGTCGAAAGAGACCGCCGTGCCAGGAATCGACACCCCCGCCCCCGCCGGGAGCCCGCCCGGCGAGCGCGCCCACCGGCCACCGGCCTCCGGCGGACCGGTGAAGGCGCGCGCCGAGAACGGACTCGGACAGCTCTGGCTCGACCGGCCGCAGGCGCTCAACGCGCTCACCCCGGCCATGGTCGCCGACCTCACCCGCCACCTCGAACAGTGGGCGGACGACGACTCCGTGCACACCGTCGTCGTCCGCGGCACCACGCCCCGCGCCTTCTGCGCGGGCGGCGACGTCCGCCTGATGCGGGAGGAGATCCGCGCGGGACGGCTGGAGACCACCATGGCCTTCTTCGCCGCCGAGTACGCGCTCGACGAGCTGATCGCCACCTACCCCAAGCCGTACGTGGCCGTCCTGGACGGCGTGGCGATGGGCGGCGGACTCGGACTCTCCGTCCACGGCAGCCACCGCGTCGTCACCGAGCACAGCGTGCTGGCGATGCCCGAGACCGCGATCGGGTTCTTCCCCGACGTCGGCGCCAGCCACTTCCTGCCCCGACTGGCCCCCGGCTGGGGGCGCTACCTCGGCCTGACCGGAGCGCGCACCGACGCGGTCGGCGCCCTCCGCAGCGGCCTGGCCACCCACCACGTACCCCGGGAACGGCTCGACGACCTGATACCGCGACTCGCCCGCGACGGCGTCGCCGCCCTCGACGCCGCCCACACGCCGCCGTCCGACCCCGACCCCGCCCGGTCCGCCGCGCTGGAGACGGTCCTGCGGACGTTCGTCACCACCGAGCTGGCCGACCTGCCGACGGCGCTGGCCGCCCTGCCAGAGGCGGACGACGCGCTCGCCGCCCTGCGCGCCGCCTGCCCCGCGAGTCTGGTCATCACCGACGAACTGCTGCGCCTGGGCTCCACCGACCCGCTCCGCGCCTGCCTCGACCGGGAACTGGCCACCGCGCGCACGGTCGTCGCGGGCCACGACTTCGACGAAGGCGTCCGCTGCGCGCTGGTCGAACGCGGTACCCGACCCCGGTGGACCGACGACGACGTCCACCAGGCGGCGGGCAGGAGCGGGTCGTGATCGACAAGCGCACCACCGCGGAAGGGGCCCTGTCCGCACTGGCCGACGGCGCGAGCCTCGCCGTGGGCGGGTTCGGCCTGTGCGGGATCCCCATGACCCTCATCCGGGCCGTCGAGCGCAGCGGCGTCCAGGGCCTCGAAGTGGTCTCCAACAACTGCGGCGTCGACGACTGGGGGCTGGGCGTCCTCCTGGCCCGGCACCGGATCGCCCGCGTCACCGGCTCCTACGTCGGCGAGAACAAGGAGTTCGCGCGGCAGTACCTCGCCGGTGAACTGGAGGTCGAGCTGTGCCCCCAGGGCACCCTCGCCGAACGCCTCCGGGCGGGCGGGTGCGGCATCCCCGCCTTCTACACCCCCACCGGCGTGGGCACCCAGATCGCCGAGGGCGGCATTCCCTGGCGCTACGGCCGGGACGGCTCCGTCGCCGTGGCCTCGCCCGCCCGCGAGACGCGCGTCTTCCAGGGCCGCGAGTACGTGCTGGAGGAGTCCATCACCACGGACTTCGCGCTCGTCGCCGCCGCCCGAGGCGACCGGCACGGCAACCTCGTCTTCGAGGGCACGGCGGCCAACTTCAACCCGGCGGCGGCGATGGCGGGGCGCGTCACGGTCGCCGAGGTCGCGGAACTGGTCGAACCTGGCCGGCTCCGTCCCGAGGACGTGCACCTGCCGGGTGTCTTCGTCCAGCACGTCGTCCACGCGCCCCGCCCCGACAAGCGCGTCGAGAAGCGGACCGTCACCGCGGAGGCCCCGTCATGAGCTGGACCCGTACCGAGATGGCGGCCCGCGCGGCGGCGGAACTGCGCGACGGGCAGTACGTGAACCTCGGCATCGGCCTGCCCACCCTGGTGGCGGGACAGGTCCCCGCCGGTGTCGAGGTCGTCCTGCACAGCGAGAACGGCATCCTGGGGACGGGACCGTACCCGGCCGCGCACCAGGTCGACCCCGACCTGATCAACGCGGGCAAGGAGACCGTCACGCTCCGCCCCGGAGCCGCTCTCTTCGAGTCGGCCCTCTCCTTCGGGATGATCCGCGGACGCCACCTGGACGTCGCGATCCTCGGCGGCATGCAGGTCTCCCGCCACGGAGACCTCGCCAACTGGTCCGTCCCCGGCAAGATGATCAAGGGCATGGGCGGCGCGATGGACCTGGTCCACGGGGCGCGGCGGGTCATCGTCCTCATGGAGCACCGCGACCGGGACGGACGCCCGAAACTCGTCGACACCTGTGCCCTGCCCCTCACGGGCCGCGGTGTCGTCCACCGGGTGATCACCGACCTGGGCGTCCTGGACATCACGGACGACGGCTTCGCCCTGGTGGAGACGGCACCGGGGGTGACCGCGGAGGACGTGGCGGCCGCGACGGCGGCTCCGGTGACACGGGCCGGGTGAGGGCGGGGGCCCGGCGCCGGGTGGGGATCGCGGGGGACGGCGGGGGACATGTCGGCGCGGGTTCTGCCGGTGCCGGTGCCGGTGCCTGGGCTGCGGCTGGGTGTGCTCCTGGACAGGGCGGGGCGGCTCACGTCGCCTGCCGTACCGCCTGGTCGTGGCTGCGCAGCCACACGGCTGCCGTTCCGGCGGTCACCAGCGCGGCGCCCGTCGCGGAGAGGGGGACGGAGAACGCCAGGGCGGCCAGCGGTCCGGGCCAGTTCCGGTCGGAGGCGCACTGCAAGGCGTCGTTGTGCCGGTCTCCGGTGCTGGGGACGTAGAGGTCCCGGGGCTCGGCGTTCACGGGCGCGGGGCAGTCGATCGCCTGATAGGTGGAGCCGTACGGTACGAGGACCTGCCAGACGGCGTAGACCCAGCACAGTGCGGCGAGGATCAGCAGCGCGACACCCCACCCGCGGATCCTTCCTGCCTTCTCGAGGAAACGCTGCTCAACTGCCAGTGGATGCACGTGATTCTCCTGCTGCCGACCTCGACGGGGCTCGAACTCTACGGACCCCCGCCGCCGGGCAGAGCCGCACCAGGCATCAGCAGCGCGAGAGGCTGCGGGTGATGCAACGACCGCACGTCAACCGCGCGCGAGTGCGAGTCGGTCTCACTCGTTGTGGTGGAGGCGGTCCGGGTCGCCGCCGGGCGTTTGTGTGATGCCAGGAGACTCGCGCTGTGGCCGACCTCGGACAGCATGCGCGCGGCGACCAGCCCGCCCCGCAGGACAGCACGCCGCCCGCGCTCCGGAAGGGCGGGGCGCGGGTATGGATGTGGCGATGGGTTCTGGCTCCGCGGACGACGTGGGAGTCCCGCCGTCTGGCCGCCTCGCTCGGGCCAGGTACGGATGCCGAGGTCGCCTGGATGCTCGCGCGCCTCGCCCGCCACCCCGACGAGGTCGTCCACCTCGGGCCCCGCCTGGAGGCACTAGGCCACGCCGACGGCACGAACTCCGGTTACCTGCTCCCTGACTCCGGCCACGCCTACCCACAGAGCAAGAGGGAGT
Organism: Streptomyces sp. SolWspMP-5a-2; assembly: GCF_900091845.1. Taxonomy (GTDB): domain Bacteria; phylum Actinomycetota; class Actinomycetes; order Streptomycetales; family Streptomycetaceae; genus Streptomyces; species Streptomyces doudnae. The sequence goes on along the minus strand of NZ_FMCI01000392.1, from coordinate 42,595 downwards.
TCCACCGTGGGACGGAGGACATCGGAGCCGTCTCCGCCCCCGGCTCGGATGTGGTGTGAGCCGCTTGTGTCTCCGGTGCGTCATCGACACCACGATCGCCCTCATTGAACTGAGCCCTATTCCTGACTCACGACTCACGAACCAACAGTGATCTGAGCGAAGAACATGAGATGCGTCGGATACATGGAGCCTTTCCAACTTCACGTCGAAGCGTGGTGAAGGACAAGAACGGCCTGGACGATCGCGGTGATGCGGGTGATGCTGCAGCGGAGTCTTCGCAGAAGGCGCCAGCCCTTCAGAGTTGCCATGGCCTGCTCGCCGAGGCAGCGGATCTTGGCGTGTGTGCTGTTGTGCCGACGCTGCCATCGCTTGAGGCGACGACCTCGGAACGGGACGCGGATGGGGTGGTCGGCTCCCTGGTACGCCTTGTCCGCCCAGCACTTCAGCTCGCCCGTGGCGAGCGCGTCGACGATCCCATGGGTCCGTGCGGCGATCAGGTCGTGGACGGACCCGGCACCGCACCGCAGGTGAGCCAGAGCGAGCAGGGCCTGTCGTCCTGCGGGCAGACGTCGCCAGCGCGCCTCGATCTCCCCGCTCCGGGCATGCAGCCGAGCACTCAGGTACCGCGAGGTGCGTCTGGACAGATCCATAGACGACGGGTGGACAAGCACGCGAAGCTCCTGGTGGGGCAGTGGATCTTGGCTGTGACACCTCCTACCAGGAGCTTCATCGGGTTGCAGAGCCGCCCAACTGGTCTACATCGCCGACAGGTTGGAATCAGCTCATGGATTCACGCCGCCAGCGTGCCAGAACCAGCGGAACCCCACCGGCCCGGACACCCCCGCAGTACTGCACGCATCCTCGGTCTTGGCACCCCGAGCGATCGCCGTCCAGAGCCTGACCCTGCCCTCGCGCCAGGCCACCGACGGTCTGCCCAGCGACGGCACCGACCCCCCGATACGCACGTACCTGCTTGTGCCGCTCCACAGCACCCATCGTTCCACCTCCCGATCAAGGTGTTGCGACGATTAGTTGCATCCGTTTTTGGCATCCGCGGTCCGAGTGGAAGATCACCAGACAGGTGGGGCGACGTTGTCGGCGGGCGGCCGTGAGGGCATCGGCGATCGGATCGGTCCGCAGGTGATCAGCTGTTGTCCAGCCGACCACGCGGCGGGAGGCGATGTCGATGACGGTGGACTGGTAGAGCCAGCCTTCTTCCGTGGCGATGTAGGTGATGTCGCCGCACCAGCGGGTATTCAGCCCGTCGGGGTCGGGCTGGAAGTCGCGGGTGATGAGATCGGGCCGCAGAACAGGTTTCGGATCAGGGACCGTCGTCAAGTGCCGCCGTCTGCGATGCCTGCCTTGCAGGCCGACTGCCCGCATCAGCCGCGTGACCCGGCGCCGCCCGCACCCGGCACCCGCCCGTCTGAGCGCGGCATGGACGCGCGGGGCACCGTAGGTTCCCCGCGATCGTGCGTGGACATCGGTGATCTGTCCCGCCAGTTCGGCGTCACGGACCACGCGGGGACCAGGCTTTGCAGCGCGCCGGGCACAGAAGGCGGTCCGGGAGACCTTCAGCAGCTCACACGCTCGCTTCACGCTGTGACCTGCACGCTTCTCCGCCTCGATGAACGGGTCCACCGTCACCGGGTCTCCTTCACGAAGAAAGCCGTCGCACGCGTGAGGACCTCGACGTCCTCATGCAGACGGCGCCTCTCCCGCCGCAGCGCGGCCAACTCCTCGCGTTCGCTGCTGGTCAGGCCGTCCCGCTCGCCCGCAGCGCTGACCCACAGCCGCACCGCGGTCTCGGTCAGATCGAAGTCCTTGGCGATCTGACCGACCGAGCGGTCACCGTGCGGTGAAGCTCGAGCCACTGTGCCGTCCGTGAACGGAGACCCGAGCACGGCCTTCCCCTGATCGCCGAGGTACACGACCCGGCGGTTCCAGCCATGTTCCGACACATGTGTGTGGCCTCTGCATGCATCGGACAGTATCTCGATCGCTTATTCGATCACCGAATGGAAGGCCGTTGCGCGTGCGAAGAAGACTTCTTCCCGCCTTGTCCGCAGCCATAGCCGCCGTTGTCCTACCACTGACCACCGCGTCTCCGGCGTCAGCGAGCCCGCCGACGACAAGCTGTCAGATCGAGCACGAAGCCTCGATTATCTTCTGGGGCGTCGCTTGCACACAGCCGGGCGAACCGGTGATCGGTGCCTTCGCCACCTGGCGAAACGTGCCCGTCACGTTCACCAGTGGCTCGACCGGCGGCACGACCGTGTCCGCGGGCAACTACCTCACGATGACGCCCAATACCGAGGGCGGCCTGTTCGCCGACAACATCCAGGTCGGTCTCTACGCCGAGAAGACGGGTACGTCGACGTCCGCCTACGGTCCGCGCTGGACTGAGCTGAGCGACAGCGGTGGTCACACGGAAGCCATCACAGCCGGCACGAATCCCTCGACGCCGGACGGAACGAACCACACATACATCGTGCTGCGCCAGGACAACACCGACCAGTGGGACGTGCTCTATGACTTCAACTGGGTCGGCAGCACCACCGGACAACTGGCCGTGCCACGGGGCAACGCGAACCGGATCGACATCGGCCTGGAAGTGATGGGCCCTCAGTACCTCACGGTTCCGCAGATCGCCAACCGCGTGCAGTACATGGCCGAGAACAAGACCTGGTACCGCGCCGCGACCACCGACACCGCGCAGGTCGCCTCCCTGGGCCTCTGCGGTCAGGGCAGCACCGCGCCCTACTGCTTCGACATGAAACTGACCGACAACACCACCTTCACACAACTCGCCGTGGCCAAGCCGGGACCCACGACGCTGCAATCAGTCGACGGCTCTGCCGGTCTCGAACAGGGTCTGTCCAGCCGACAGTCGTCCTCAGCGGATACCTCGCCGTTGGCGACGCACGGGACCTATAACGGGGTCGACCAGACGGCACTCGCCGCATGCATCGCGGAGGATCCGGACAACTGCCTGACCACCGTTCCGGGACTGGCGCAGTGCGTCCGGACCATGCAGCGGTGCAACGAAGCCGCGCTGGCCGCCGAGGACACGGACGCAGCCCGGACGTCTGCTTCCAGCGCCTCCGGCGCCAGCCGCGAGCAGATCCTGGCACGGGCAGCCGCGTCCTTCGACGTCCCGGCCCAGGAACTGGACATCACTGCCGCGGAGAACACCGCAACAGCGTCTCCGGCTGCCGGTTCCGGCGCCACGGACGCTGCCTGGACCGTGGATTCCCCATCCTCGACGCACGGCCTGGAGCAGCGCGGTCGCATGTTCCACGGCTTCCGGGCCACCTACTCGGCAGTGACCGGCCGACTCCTCGACGCCTGCTGGGGGACGATGTGCAGCTGATACGACTCCACGCAAACCGTCGCGCGACTTCCCGGTCTGCGCGCCGAGCATCCGGCCTCGCCCACGGGCCGAGACTGATCACCACGGTCCTGGCCGCCTTCGCCACCCTCGTGGCCATCCTGGGACCGACGTCGACAGCAGAAGCGGCGACGGCCGCTCAGCTGCGGCAGCCGACGACCGCCGCGCTGGCTGCCGAGGCTGATGACCTCCGCGCCGAATGCGCCGACCATTCCGAGGCTAACTCGACGACCGGCTGGGTCAAGAGCCGCTTCGAGACCTGCGTGCACCAGCCCGTCAGCCTCACCCTCAAGAGGGCCAACGGGGAGATCCTCGGTCACCTGACGTTCGATCTGTGGGTCCTCGGCTTCGCCTACGACGGCTCCCGCCGAGTGGACTACGTGAGCAGCATCGAGAACATAGTGCCGGTGTCCGTCAGCGGCGGCGACGACCCCGCCACCTGGGTCCTCAGCCAGCAGTACTCCGATGCCGTCAACCTCGGAGGCTCAGGCGCCGACCCGGTCATCACGCCGCCGGCAGACACCCTGCGCAGCGCTCTGCTCGCCGAATGGGTGGCCGTCCCGCAGTGGACCGTCACCTACACCTCACCTGACACCGGCGGCTACGACCCGGCCAACTCGCAGATCGTCGCCGGCCGGATCACCCTGGCCATGACGATCACCTCACCGACCGCCGTACCGTGGATCGAACCGGACATGGCCCACTCCGACATCCGCTTCGACTACGCTGGACCGGTGGCCGGCAAGTACCAGGGCACCGTCTTCACCGGTGCACGCGTCGAACTCCAGCTCAGCCTGAGCGATCCCGAGGTCGAACAGAGCGCTCGCCACATTCTCGATGCCCAGCAGTTCCCGGAGCGGACATTCCCCTCATGGACCGGTAAAACCGTCCCTGGCGCGCAGGAGCCGCTCCACCGGCTGACCGATACCGCGAAGAGGGATGCCAACAGGGAACAGGCCATCAAGGCCTGCAAGGACGTGTGGGGTGACTATTCTGGAACCGGTCTGGAATGCGACGAGTACCCTTTCGCCAGCACCAAGGAGCGCGGAGAGGACAACTTGCGCTACTCGGCCAGACTCATCGACGGGACCGACAACGGAAAAGGAGGTAACCGACTGAACGCCGTATACACGTTGAATCGCGTCCTCGACGGTGACGCCTTCTATGTCACCATCATCCCGTAACGCGGAGAAAACTCTCGATCATGACGCTCATCACGGAGTATCGCACAAATGCCCGGCCGGACCGCTGCGTGATCGAGGTCTATGACGCCGATGCGTACGAAGGCGACGAGGAAGCCTGGGGCCGGGCTGTGACTGAAGTGGTCGCCGGAAACGGCTACCACCTTTATCTCCGTACTCTGCAACCAGATTTGCGCGTCGAGGTCGCTATCCGAGTCTGGGACGACCCTCAGGATCCCCCCGAGGGCGTCGAAGGCTGGATCGAAATCTGCCTGGAGTCGGAAACCGGTGAAGTGGTCGTAAACCAGCTCACTTCCGGTCCCGCTGGCACAACCAGGTTGCCGCGCCCGGGAGTCTACGCCGGTCACGCATGGTGGACTGGCCGACAGGCTGCGGCTGAATACTACGACCAGAATATCCGGGGGGAACGCCAGCAGTTCGACACTGTTGAAGATGTTCGCCGTGTGCTCGAAATGTCACCGGTCGTGGAACGCTACACCCTCGACCTGTGGTTCCTCCGAGACCCAGAACCGGTGGACGACGAAGAATAGAACCCGGTCCGACCTGGTTTTGGCGCACCGTCAGGTGGGGCGACATCGGGTGGTGAGATGGCGCCTCTACTGGCGAGGCGAGCAGCTTTCCCGCGTAGCATTCCACTGACATGTTCTGTGAGCCTTTTCCAATCTCACGTTGACGCGTGATGAAGGACGAGAACGGCCTGGACGATCGCGGTGATTCGGTTGGTGCTGCAGCGGACCTTTCGCAGGAGGCGCCAGCCCTTCAGCGTGGCCATGGCCTGTTCGCCGAGGCAGTGGATCTTGGCATGCGTGCTGTTGTGCCGGCGCTGCCACCGCTTGAGGTGGCGGTAGCGGAAGGGGCACCCGGATGGAGCCGCCGGCCCCCTGATACGCCTTGTCGGCCCAGCACTTGAGGCCGACCCCGGTGAGTGCGTCGACGATGTCGTGGGCGCGGGCGGCGGTCAAGTCGTGAGTGGAACCGGGCAGGGCGGGTGAGGCCCACGGCAGCCTCCCAAAGGGATCGGTGAGGACCTGGACGTTCACGCCCTGGCGCTTGTGCTTCCCCGAGCAGTACCGGGTGTCGGCGGCGACCCAGTCGATCGGCAGCAGGTGCCGTCGGGGATCACAAACGCTTTGGTCCGTGCGACACGCGTCGCCTCGGCCAGGGTGGGTGCAAGCGCGGCCAGCACGACGACGGCCTCGCGTATGCAGCGGTAAACAGTGGCGATGCCGATACCGAACCCGGCCGCGAGCTGGGTGTAGGTGACACCGCACCGCAAATGTGCCAGGGCGAGGAGGGCCTGTCGTCCAGTGGTGAGTCCTCGCCAGCGGGTTCCGACATCTCCTCGCCGGGCAGCGAGGTGTCCTGCCAGGCACCGCGGGGTGCGACGGGACAGGTCGATCGACGACGGGTAGACAAGCACGCGAAGCTCCTGGTGGCTGCGGGCAATCTTGGTCGAGACCCCGTTTACCGGGAGCTTCGCTGTTCTGTAGACCTGTCCAACACGCGACCAACACCGGCAGGTTGAAAAAGGCTCCGTGCCCTCTCTCCGCAGGGGCACGGCCTACCGGCTCAGCCTGGTCTGCGTGGGCAGAGGCAGCGCGCGCCTCACCGTGTCACCCGGGCGCAGGGAGGAGACGGTTCCGTGCGACCGGTCCGTGGTGCGACAGCGCATCACGGCTGAGGACGAGAAGATCGACGTCAACGGCACCGCCGGGGCAAGCGGAATGATCGCCTGGCAGATCGACGCCATCTGATGAGGTCCCGGAGTGCCCCGGAATGCTGGTCCGGGGCACTCCCACGGCGTTCGCGTCAGGGATCCACGAGTTCTCTGCTGAAGTCGGACAGGCCCAAGCGGGAGACCGGCAACTTCGAAGTTGCGCGTCACCCATGGCGGCACGCACTCGCCGACCGAGACCGATGCCGCGCATCCACAGGGGACGGCGGGCACTTGTCACTCGCCTGCGTCGTCCGCTCCGGTCGTTCTCCGCACCTGTGCGGCGAGACAGACGGCGGTCTTCTCTCCGGCGCGCTGCTTGATCAGACCTTCCTTGGCGGCTGCACGAAGCCGGACTTGCGAGTTGTCTCCATCGACCTTCAGCACGCGTGCGGTCACCACCACGGGATTCAGGCCACCTGCACCGCCCCCGACGACGACGCGGACGGTTTCGCCCTCGCCGAGGCGAACTGGCGGAGCCTCGACCACGTGGCCGGTCTTCCCGAGCACATCGGAGACGCGCTTCACCGCCTCGTCGAAAGGCAAGGGGGCAAGCAGATCGACCTCGTGGACGTTCTTCCTCATCAGCCTGGCCACCACCCGGACCAAGTGACCACTGGCCCCACCCGTCGCGGCGAGCGCGGCAAGCTCCTCAGCCAGGATCCGGTCTTCGCTCTGCTCCACGGACTCCATCCTCACCGACAGACCGCTCCCACCGGGAACCGCTCGCTGTCTGCCCGGCGAGCGACTGGTCAGAAGATCTCACGATCTGCCGGACACGACACAACCCGCGCCGCAATCGGTGGCCCTGCCCGATGTGGCAGAGGCCGAGCCATCGTGTCGTGTGCGTCTTCGGTCTCGGACAGCGGGCCGCTACGAGGCGACGGTGCCGATGCCCCTGTACGGGTGCGGGCCGCCGGTCAGGCCGTCCGTCGTTCCTGCCCGCCCACAGCGCTCGCGCCCTATGCGGGCATGACGTGATTCGACTGTGGGGAACGTGGCGCGGTGTTGTCGCCGGTGGGGAAGGCCATGACTGCGGCTTGGCCGTTGATCAGGCGTTCCGTTTCCAGGGTGAACCAGCCGTCTGTTCCGGCGTGGACGCGCCCTCCTTCGATGTCGAACCAGCCTTGGGCCGGGTCGTTCGTGGTTTTCAGCACCCAGCCCGGAGACGCCCAACCGGCAACAGTGACGTGGCCGTCGAACCAGACCGCGGAGGTGATCGTCGGCCGAGGCGTGATGAGGTTCGACTCCGGGGAAGGCGGCGCGGTGTTGTCGCCGGTGGGGAAGGCCATGACTGCGGCTTGGCCGTTGATCAGGCGTCCCGTTTCCAGGGTGAACCAGCCGTCTGTTCCGGCGTGGACGCGCCCTCCTTCGATGTCGAACCAGCCCTGGGTCGTGTCGTTCGTGGTCTTGAGCACCCAGCCCGGGGGCGCCCAACCGGCGACGGTCACGCGGCCGTTGGACCAGACCGCGGAGACGAGCGTCACCGTACTGCCCCAGGCGGGGCTGGTGTTGGGGGGATAGGCAGAGCTGGAGGTGCCGTTCACCCAGCCGTTCACGTCCTGCCCGTCCCATGCCAGCAGCGCCTCGGCGTTCCGGACGCACATGCCGAAGTCGAGGCTCCCGATGAGACTGCTGACGGTGATCTGCTGATTGAGCTGCTGGTATCCCTTGCCGGTCCTGTACTCCATCCGCACCGTGGTCCGGAGCAGCCCGAGGCGCAGATCCCCGTCCACCACGGTCAGGACCCCCAACTGCATGTTGGTGTCCTTCTCCTGGAGCCCCTCGTTCTGGACCGTCAACTGGCCGATCTTCTTGATGGAGTTGATGATGTCGGCGAGTGTGTCCGGCGCCACCAGCCCCCCGACCAACTGGGTCACCGTCGAGACGGCCGGGAGCAGCGAGAGGGACGAGATGGATGTGTCGCGGCTCTGGCTGGTGATGTCGGTGAGGAAGGGCATCGTCTGGAACTGGTCCTCGAAGGCGACCCACTGACAGCGATCGAACGACGTGGACGACGGATCGAAGCCGGCCGAGTCCTCCGTCTTGCGCAGGACGGTGGCGGCCACGGACTCCCACGAGCCGAAATCCGACAGAGGCCCCAGGCCGGGCAGCCCGCCGCCGTCTCCGCCGTAGGAGTTGCCGACCCCGGTCTCCTGGTTGCTTTCGTCCAGCTCGCGGCCGTGCGGACCCGGCCGCTCGACCTCCGCCGACACTTCCCGCGAAGGTGCCTGTCCGGCCTCCGTCCACCGGGCAATTGCCAGCGCTTCCCGCGCTGACCGTTCCTGATCGGAGGTGCTCACGGGCGCCCTCCGGAACTCCGGACGCGGTCGCCGTACCGCTCGCGCGACTCGCAGATCAACCGCTCGATGTCCTCCACCGTCCTTACCTGAACGATGGCTTCGAATCCGAGGTTGACCTGGAAGCCCAACTCGACCGCACCCAGCAGCCTGAGGAGCCTCATGGAGTCAACTCCTGGCAGCTCTCTCACCACCGTGGTGTTCTCGACCTGCTCGCGACACCCCGCGCCGTTGAGGTCCAGCTTCTCGCGGATCACGGAGTACAGCTGCTCTCGCTCCTGGGGAGTCAGATGGGTGCTGCTCATGCCTGCTCCTCATCGGGGGTGTACGGATGGACGGTGTGCGGCTCGCCCGGAGCGCGCTCCACCGCGGAGGGTTCCCTCCAGATACTGCTGGCGTGTCGTGCTCCGCTTCACCTTGCCGCTGGAGGTCTTGGGCAGTTCCCCCGGTGGCAGCAGGAGGACATCCGCCACGGACAGGGACAGCTTCGTCTGGATGTGGCCGCGGACCTGCCGTGCCACCGTGGCGGCGTCCCCCCTGCGGAGTTCGGCGACGATCACCACCTCCTCGGTGGCCCGGCCCGGCCGGGTGAAGGCCACGACGTTGCCCTTGCGGAGACCGTCCACCTCTGCCGCGGCCCACTCCACCGTCTGGGGGTCGTGATTGCGCCCGTTGACGATCAGCAGGTCCTTCTTGCGGCTGGTCACATAGAGGATGTCTGCCGCGAGGTAGCCGCAATCACCCGTGCGCAGGCCGTCAGGTGTGAAGCTCCGCCGGGTCGCCTCCGCGTCACCGTGGTAGCCCGCGGCCACGCTCGGCCCCTGGAAGACCACCTCGCCGATGTGCCGCTCAGGAAGCGGATTCCCGTCGTCGTCCACGATGAGGATGCGGTGACCCGCGATGGAGCGACCGCAGGGCACGAACTCCACCTGTGCCTCGGGAAGTTCCGCCTTCGAGGCGGGCCGCGCCAGGCCGCTCGCGTGGTACGGCTCTTTCTGGACGGCATCCAGGGCGAGCGGAACTCCGATCTCGCCGAACGAGATCGCGAGTGTCGCCTCCGCCATTCCGTAACACGGCACCATCGTTCCCGGCCGCAGCCCGGCCGCCGCGAAGTGCGCCGCGAAGGAGCGCAGTGTCTGCGGGTGGTTGGGCTCGGCGCCGCAGCCCACGACCCTCAGACAGGACAGGTCCAGCCGCCGCAGCTCCCTCGCCGGGGTGTCCTTGACGGCCAACGCCAGACCGAAGTTGGGCGCGAAGGTCACGGTCGCGCGCTCGCGGCTCACCGTTTCCAGCCAGACCCTCGGTGAGAGGGCGAAGCGCAGCGTCGGGAGGAAGCTCACCGGGCAGCGTGCGACCAGCGGCGCCAGCACGAAACCGATCAGCCCCATGTCGTGGTACAGGGGCAACCAGCTCACGCCCCGGTCTCGGCCGCGTTCGAGACGAAGGGCGCTGATGACGGCCGCGCAGTTGGCGAGCACGCCGGCGTGCGTGACGCGCACTCCCTTGGGAGCCCCCGTGCTCCCGGAGGTGAACTGCAAGAACATCACATCGTCCGGGAGGATCGCCTCCGGCTGGGGCGTGCCTTCCCCCAGAGGCTCGGCGAAGAACTCTTCCAGGACGACGGCCCGTGAGCCCTCGACCGCCCGGAGGAGCGGGGCCAGCAGATCCGCCAGGCTCCGGGGCATCAGGAGCGCGTGGGCTCCCGCCGCGCGGAGGATGGCGGCGGCGTCCTCGCGGTACGCCTCGATCCTGCCGAGGTCCATGGGCGGGTACAGAGGGACCGGGATGACGCCCACCGAGACCGCGCCCAGAAAAGTGAGGACGAACTCCTGCTGCTCGGGGACGACGAGCGCGATGCGCTGTCCCTTGCGCAGGCCGCTCCGCAGCAGCAGGCGCCCCCGGCGCATGGCCTCCCGAGACAGCTCCGACCAGCTCAGGAAGTGCTCCCGCCCGTCCTCCTGGATGAAGGTGCAGCCACCTTCCGGGTGACCGAGGTTCTCGGCGAGGACGTGGACGAAGGTCGAGGCCGACGCCGTGTCGGGCGGCAGCACTTCTTTCGCGAACATCGAACCTGCCTGGGGTGAACGGCTCCCAGGGCGCCGGCTCCGTGTGGACAGGCTGTCCGCCCGGGGGCACACCGGGATTCCGGTAGCTGACGGGAAGGCCTTGACCGGCTCAGTTGTCCCAGGCGGGGCTCTGGTTGGGCTGCTGCGAGGCGCTGGCCGTGTCGTTCGCCCAGTCGTCCACGTCCTTGCCGTCCCAACCGAGCAGCTTGTCGGCGGAGCGCTTGCACTTGTCGAAGTCGAGCACCCCGTAGCCCCGGTAGACCTGGAGGGTCTGGGTCAACTGCTCGTACCCCTTGCCCTTCTTGTGCTCCATCGACACCGTGGTCCGGACGACTCCGAGGTAGAGCCTGCTGGCATGGACCGACAGGCACCCGATCTGCTGGTTGCTGTTCTTCTCGGTCTGCCGCTCGGTCGAGAGCGCCAACTGGCCCACCTTCTTGATGGATTCCACGACGCCCAGGTAGTTCTCCGGCGACATGAAGCTCTTGAGCAGGTCGTCCACCGCGTCGACGGCACTCTTGAGGGAGAGCGAGGATATGTTCGCCTCGCGGTAGTCGTACACGTACTGCAGGCACAGCGGAATCGTGGCGAACTTCGTGAGGAAGTCGTTCCAGGCTTTGAGGTCGAAGGTCGTGCCGCCCGGGTCGAAGCCACTGACGCTCGCGGCCTTGTGCACGATGGTGGCGGCGACGGACTCCCACGAGCCGAAGCTCGACAGAGGTCCCAGATCGGGCAGCCTGCTGCCGTCTCCCACCGCGTTGTTGCCCACCCCCTGGTCGTTGCTCGATGAGTCGAACTGCGAGAGGAGGGCCCTGGTGGCGGTGTCCGGCTCGGGGGAGGGCGACTCCCACAGCGCGATCTCCGCGGCCTCGCGGCGGAACTGGGACTGACTGATCTCGGTCATGACTGCTCCTCGTCTGCGGGTGAGGTGCTGCACGGTGAGAGGCGACGACGTCTGAAGAGGGAGCTCAGCTGTTCCCGTCAGGGCTGGCTTTGAGCAACACGGCGCAGCCGTCTCAGCCGCGAAGCCGCGTCGAGGAGGGGAGCAGGAGCACGGTGGAGCCTAACCGCCGTACTCCACCGGCCGCGCACATCTTTTCCGGACAAGGCAGGTAAGACGGAAATGGTGCCCTTGTGTCGTTACAGCGGACACCGAACCGGACCTCGATCCTCCGGCGGGACCGGCACCGGCCCTTGACGCGGGCCGCATGTGCCACAGGGCTGTACAGCGGCACGGCCCGCGCGCGTCACGCCCAGCCGGGTGAACTCCCGCGTCCGCTGCACGGAATCCGCCAAGCGCGACCCGGCGGCGACACGGAGAACCCTGCCCCATGGCCAGAACCTGGCGCGCCCCTCCCGGGAACGGGGCGCGGGGTATCTCACGGGAGCAGTCATGGCGCACTGGCACGCGGCGCACATCAGGTCGCGCGCCGGCGCGCGGCTGACAGGTGCCTCCCGCGCGTACCTCCCGCCCGTACCCGGGGGCCGACACAGAGGGTTCGGGATGGTCGTCTCGTGCCCGCGGTGCCTTCCCCGTGCTGGGCACCCCGGTCGGCCATGGCGCGCAGTTCGGCGGTCACCTTCGCGAGCTCCGCTCGCTGCCGCCGGAGGGATCATCCAGGCTGTGCTGTCGACACCGAACGGCGTGCCCTGGAGGCGTTCGTCGGCGCAGCAGTCGAAGGCGGCGCCGTTCCGGAACGCGGGCGTGTCGAGGATTGTGGAGGCCGTTTCGGGAGATACGACGCCAATGGACAACGAGCCAGCCGCAAATCTCCCCAGCACAGCCCCCGCCGCAGCACCGCGAGAGAAGGCGCGGCCGGTGCGGATCAAGCACCGTGCCGCGCCCGCCCTGGACCGGATGAGGGTGGTCATGCTGCCGGTCTCGATCCTGCTGGTGGCCGTCGCCCTCGCGCTGCCCCCGGTGGTCTGACCGTACGGACATTGCGGTGGCGTCGGACGACGGCGGACCCGAGCCCGCGATCGCCGCGGTCACCGGCGTCACCCCCTGTGGGCATCACCCCTTCTCCGTGTTCGTCCGGGTCGCCGCGGACGCCTGTGCGGCGACGCGCTGGTTCTTCTCCGGGCGGCGGGCCTTCTCACCAGGCCCCGTACCGACGTCGTCCCCTCCGCGGACGCCCGCTCATCCGCTCGCGGCGGAACGGACATCGTGGGCGGCGCCCCGGCCCGGGAAACGCGCGGGGGTCCCTGCCCGACGCGGCTCCTGCACCCGCTGTCGCAGCGGCACCGTCGGGAGCACGACGGAGTCGGCGGTCGGGGGAGCCGCGGGAGGCTCCAACCGCTGCTGCGCCGACCACGCCGCGACGTGGGCCCGGGAGCGCAGCCCGAGCGTCGTCCTGATGTGCCGGATGTGCGTCTCGACGGTGCGCACCGACACATGCATACGGGCCGCGATCTGGCGATTGGTGAGGCCCTCCACGATCAGCGCCGCCACGTCCTGCTCGCGTCTGCTCAGCGGATGGACGGGCTGACTCGCCTTCGGGCCGCTCACGTCGTCGCCGAGCGCGAGAGCGAGCGCCTGCTGGTGCGACAGGGCGTAGCCGGCTTCCAGCCACGCCGTGGCGCGGGCCGCCGGAAGGGCCTGGTACGCGCTGTCGCGTGCCTCGCGCACCCGCTGCCGCCACCATCGGTCGCCCTGCCGGATCCCCCGGCGGCCGATCCGCATCCGCTCCGCGGCGCCCAGCAGCCGCAGACCCCGGTCGAACTGCCCGGCGCGGGCCGCGACCACCGCCGTGCCCTCGATCGCCTGCACGGTGTCGTCCCGGTGGAACGCGGACGTGCGCAGCGTCTCGGTGAAGTACGCCTCCGCGGCGGGCAGGTCGTTCTTCTCCAGGGCCAGGGAACCCGCCGTCACCAGCACGGGGTGCAGCCAACGGGGCGCGGCGCGGCGCAGGACGGGGAGGGCCCGGCCGATCTCCTGCTCCGCCTCGCCCAGTTCGCCGCCGCGCACCTGGTGTCCGGCGATCATGCCCCGGCACAGTGCCGTCAGCCAGTCCTGGTGCAGTCTGACACCGATGTCAAGAGCTTCGCTCACGTCGGTGCGGGCGCCCTTCGGCTCGTCCCGTGCCTGCCGGATCATGCCCCGGATCAGGAGCAGTCGGCCCAGCAGCGGGGAGCGGCCGTGGCCGCGCTCCAGTTCCACCGCCTCGTCCGCGCGCCGGGCCGCCATCTCACCGTGCGCGTCCCGTCGGGCCAGGGAGGCGGCGGCCGCCAGGGCGACGCTCCGGTACACGGAGGTGGGGGCGGTGCTCTTCAGGGCGCGCGCCACGAGATCGGCGGCGCGGGGCTGCACGGTCACCTCGCCGGTCTCCACCGCGGCCAGCGCCCCGGCCAGCAGCAGTTGCCGCTCGTCGGCGCCGGTGGCCAGCCGCTGCATGGCGTGGCGCAGGTTGACGCGTTCCTCCTCCCAACTGGCCAGCGTCCCGGCCGACACCACCGACTCGGCGTGCAGCGGCAGACACAGTGTCGTCAGACACGCCACCAGCCGCTCGTAGGCGCCGGTGTCCTCGTGTGCGGCGAGGAGTTGCTCGTGGCCGAAGCGGCGCATGGACTCCAGAATCCGGAACCGGGCCGGGCTGCCCGTGCCGACCGGCTCGATGAGGGACTTCGCCTCCAGGCTGATGAGGATCTCGGGCATCGCGGCGGCGACGTCGGGGTCGTCGGCGGCGATCGTGGCCGCCGCGTCAGGACCGAAGCCGCCCGGCAGCACCGAGAGCCTGCGCAGCACGCCCTGCTCCATGGGGGTGAGCAGGTCGTAGCCCCATTTCAGGGACGCGTGCAGACTCTGGTGCCGAGCGTCGGCCAGCCGCCAGCCGTTCCTGAGCAGGGCGAGCTGGTCGTCGAGCCTGCCGCGCACCTCGGCCGGCGGGAAGACCCTGATCAGCCGGGCGGCCATCTCTATGGACAGGGGGAGTCCGTCGAGCCGAGTGCAGATCTCGCTCAGGTGGGGGGCGTTGGTCCGGGTGAGCTGGAAGTCGCGGGCCAGGGCCCGCGCCCGGTCGATGAAGAGCGTGACGGCTTCGGAGCGGTGGCACGCGGCGAGGACGTTCTCCGCGTCCGGGTCGGGCACGGGCAGCCCGGCCACGGAGAAGACCGACTCGCCCGGCAGCCGCAGGGACTCGCGGCTGGTGGCCAGGACCCGCAGACCCGGCCGCTGGGGAAGCAGCGTGGTGAGTAAGGAGCCGCAGGCCTCCAGGACGTGTTCGCAGTCGTCGAGGACGAGCAGTTGGTCCCGGCCCGCGGCCTCCGCCTCGCCGGTCGCCTCGTCCAGGGCGGACAGCACCTGTCGGCGGATCGCGTCACTCTCGCCGAGGGGGCTGAGCCTGACCACCACGACGTCGTAGCGTCTGCTGCGGGACTGCTGGCTGGCGAACTCCAGGGCCAGCCGTGTCTTGCCCACGCCGGCCGGCCCGGTCAGGGTCAGCAGCCGCACCTTGGGGAGCAGTTGGGCCAGTTCGACCAGTTCTTCGGTCCGGCCCACGAAACTGCTCAACTGGGTGAGCGGCTCGCAGCCGAACGAGGTGTCCATGCTTCCGGACCGTTGGCGCAGCCGGTAGGAGCGCTGCCGACACGCGTTGGAACAGTACCGGGCGCGGGGCGTCGCCGTGCCGGACCGCTTGGAGCCGGGCATCGGTTCGCCACAGGTTTCGCACATCGTGGGGGGGAGTTGTGATTCAGGGTGACTGAGTTGCCGCTGGTGCTGTAGTGGCATGCAGGCTCTCCTACCCTGCGGGGCGACCGGTTTAGCGGACAACGGGCGACCACTTGCTGCTGCAACGGTCCTTAGACGGTGCGCCTGCGCTGTCAAGGAATTTCTCGGTCTCGTTGACGGGGGCGGGTCCGGCACCGGTGCCGACGGCCGCCGTCGCGGTGTGAGCAGGGTGGGTTTCCGGTCTGAGGGGGGCGTCAAGGACCAGCCACGTCCGGTCAGGTGTCTGATTCCCGGGGGTCGCGATCGTCAGCCGATCCCGCAATTCTTTGCGATTCCTTGGTGCTTCGTTGGCGAGCCCGCAGCACGGTCAGACAGGCGTGGGCGGCCATCGCCAACGTCATGTGGCGGTGCCAGCCGGGATAGCGGCGCACCTGGTAGTCGTCGAGGCCGCACTCCTGACGGGCGGTCCTGAAGCACTCCTCCAGCGCGGCCCGGCTGTCGACCACGCGGATCAGCTCGTCCAGGCCGGTGCGGGCCGGGCAGTAGACGACGTAGTAGGAGACGTCGTCCGGGCAGCCCGCCGAGCGCCGGGCCAGGGCCCAGTGCGTCCGGTCGGCGCGGTGCCGGGGACGTATCTCGACCCGGGCCCAGTCGGCCGTCCGGCCGCCGTGCGCGTCGCCGTACGGGCGGCGTTCCCACTGGTCGCGCGGCAGTTCGTCGAAGAGGTCACGGACGGGATGGTCGACGGCCCAGCGGGTGACGAGGGTCTCGTGCCGGGTGGTGGCCATGACGTGGAAGACGTCGGCCTCCTCCAGCTCCAGCCGCCAGCTCGCGCTGAACCCGTAGGCGGGGCCCGCGGTCACCCACAGGAACGGGACGCCGTCCGTGATCGCGCGCCGGACCATCTCCCTCGCCAGGGCCAGCTTGGTCTGGAAGGGGGTGTCGTCGCCGATGCCCGCCCGGCGGCAGCGCTGCCGGTCGTCCGTCCAGGCGGTCGGCAGGTACAGCCGACGGTCGATCAGGGTGCGTCCCCGCCGGCAGACGTAGGCCAGGAAGACGCCGACCTGGCAGTTCTCCGTCCGGCCCGCGGCGCTGGAGTACTGACGCTGCACACCGGCCGACCGCGCGCCCTTCTTGAGGAAGTCGGTGTCGTCCACGACGAGCACGGCGTCCCGGTCACCGAGGTGGTCCACGACGTACCCCCGCACGTCGTCGAGGACTCCGTCGGCGTCCCACTCGATCCGGTTCAGCAGCCGGTGGATGCGGTCGGGCGCGGCGTGGCCCGCCTGTTCGGCCAGCGTCCAGCCGTTCTTGCGTCCCAGCGGGGCGAGCAGCCCCCGCAGGTAGGCCAGCGCCGTCTCACGGGGCTCGCTGCGGGTGAAGCGATGCGAGAACCGGCCATGGAGCTGCTCCAACTCCCTTGACCAACAGAGGATTTGCGCTCGGTCACCACTCATATGCGGGTCAACGATGAACCGGGCCGCGCGCCTTGGCAAGTACCGTTGCAGCACCGAACCAGGGTCGGCCGGTCTCCGGTCCCGGGCATGGCGTGAGTTCGCGTGATGCCGGCGTCACGGGGGCGGGTGCCGCGGCCTCTTCGTCGTCCGGCGCGCACTTGTGGAGCGGACGCGCACGCGCGACCGGAACGGACGGCGGTGCGCCGTCACGGTCAGGTGCCCGGACGGCGCGGTCGGGTGCCCGGACGGCGCGGTCGGCGGCCCCTCGCCGTCCTCGCGGTCCGCGCTGTCATCGGCTGCGCGCGTCCACGCGCGCCGCGGGGCCGACGGCGCCTGGCGCCGGACCCGGCGCGCGCAGCGACGCCAGGAGCCGGAGCCGCTCCGCGTCGGCGCTGCCCGGCTCGGCGGTGTACACCAGGACGACCGCCCCGGGCCTGCCGGGCACCGGATAGGTGTCCCAGTCCAGAGCGATGTCGCCGACCTCCGGCACCCGGAAGGTCTTGGCGCCGCTGACCGACGAGGCGACGTCGTGCCGGGCCCACAGTCGTCTGAACTCGGCGCTGCGCAGGGTCAGTTCACCGATCAGCGCGTCGGCGCGCGGGTGTGTGGGGTCGGCGGCGACGGCGGAGCGCATCATGCTGATGTAGTCCATGGCCTGCCGCTCCCAGCCGGGACAGCTCCGCTCGCCCGTCAGCGTGTCGTCGAACATCAGCAGCAGCATGTTCAGCCGGTCGGGCGGGAGGCCGGCGGGGCTGCCGAGCAGCGCCTCCGCCAGCGGGTTCCACGCGAGGAGGTCGAGGTGCCGCCCGAGGACGACCGCCGGCGTGTCCAGCGCCCCCAGCAGCCGCAGCGTTCCCCGCGGCACCTCCTGCGGGCCGTGGTCCGCCCTGACGGGCACGGGGCGGCGGGCGGCGCGAGCGAGGGCGAACAGGTGCCGGCGCTCCTCGTCGTCGAGACCGAGCGCGTCGGCGAGCGCGTCCAGCACGGGGTCGGAGGGCCGCACCTCCCGGCCCTGCTCCATCCGCTGGTAGTAGTCGGTGCTCAGCCCGGCCAGCAGCGCCAGCTCCTCGCGCCGCAGACCGGTGACCCTGCGGCGCCCGCCCGGCTCCAGACCGACGTCCTGCGGACGCAGCCTGCCGCGCCGGGCCCGCAGGAAATCCCCCAGCTCACGGGCGTACGGATGTGTCATCCCGCCAGTGTGTCAGCGGGGCCGGCGCCCAGGGTAGGTCCCGCAGACCCAGGCAACCGGGAACGACCGAACCGGCCCGGCGGAGCCCTACCGTCGTCGGCGCACCACCACCGACCCCCAGGAGCAGCGCATGACCGGATGGACCGCCGACCAGATCCCCGACCAGCACGGCAGGACCGCGGTCGTGACCGGCGCCAACTCGGGCCTCGGCCTGGTCACCGCGACGGAACTGGCCCGGCGCGGCGCCCGCGTCGTGCTGGCCGTGCGCGACACGGCCGCCGGCGCGGAGGCCGCCCGCCGGATCGGCGGCGCCGTCGAGGTGCGCGAACTGGACCTGGCCGACCTCGCGTCGGTCCGCTCGTTCGCCGCGCGGCTCACCGCCGACCGTCCGGTGATCGACCTGCTGGTCAACAACGCCGGTGTCGTGCTGCTCGGTCCCCGCCGCACCTCCGCCGACGGCTTCGAGCTGCACCTCGGGACCAACATGCTCGGCCACTTCGCCCTGACGGGCATGCTGCTCGGCGCGCTCGCCACGGCGCCCGCTCCCCGGGTGGTGAGCCTCAGCTCGATCACCCACCGGAACGCCCATCTCGACTTCGACGACCTGATGTACGAGCGCTCCTACCGGGCCGCCTCCGCCTACGGCCGCTCCAAGCTCGCCACCACGGTCTTCGGCGTCGAGCTCGACCGCCGCCTGCGCGCCGCGGGGTCGCCGGTCGTCAGCACGCTCGCGCACCCCGGACTCACCCGCACCAACCTGACCCCGCGAGCCTGGGAGCACAGGCGGCGCACGGGACGGCTGATCGCACGCCTCGGCCTGCTCGTCACCCAGCCCGTCGAACGCGGCACGCTTCCGCAGTTGCGGGCCGCGACCGAGCCCGGACTGCGCGGCGGAGAGTTCTTCGGCCCGGCCGGGCCGGGGGAGACGCGGGGCCGGGTCACCGGGGCCCGGTTCGGCCGGGAGGCCGCCGACCCCGCGGTGGGCAGGCGGCTGTGGACCGCGGCCGAGGAACTGACCGGCGTCCGCTACCTGTGATGCCCCGCCGCTGACGGGTCCGCGGTCGGGTGGTCCGGTGCGTGGTCCGCCGTTCGGTCCCTCTGATGCCCCGCCGCTGACGGGTCCGCGGTCGGGCGGTCCGGTGCGTGTCCCGCCGTCCGGTTCCTCTGCTCCCGCCCCGCCGACAGGTCCGCGGCCGCTCGGTCCTGTGCCGTGTACCGCCGTCCGCCCGCCGCCGGCGCCCCCGTGGTGGCGGGCGCCGGGAGCCGCGCCGGACTCGTAACGGTGGCAAGCACGGAGGCCGCTCCCGGCCGGGCCTGCCAGGCTCGGGGGCGTACCGCGGCTGTGCGTGTGGGTGCGGGCAGGCGCTCCGTTGACGGGCCGCGCCGGACCCGTCCGACCGAGCCGAAGGGGAAGCCCCATGGCACCACCCGTCCCGTCCGAGAGCCCGTGGTTCCGGCGGTTCCATCCGCGACCGGACGCGCGGACCGCCCTGGTGTGCCTGCCGCACGCCGGAGGCTCCGCGAACGCCTACTTCTCCCTGTCGCAACGGCTCCCCGCCGACATCGAGGTGCTGGCCGTGCAGTACCCGGGACGTCAGAACCGGCTGCGCGAACCCTGCCTCGGCTCGGCCCAGGAAATCGCCCGCGGTGCCTTCGGGGACCTGGGCCCGGAGCTGGCGGGACGTCCCTTCGCGGTGCTGGGGCACAGCATGGGCGCCGCCGTCGCCTTCGAGCTGACCCGGCTCCTCGAACGGGAAGGGCGGGAGGCGCCGGCCGCGCTGTTCGTCTCCGGCCGCCGCGCTCCGTCGATCCCGAGCGACCGGGGCGTGCGCCTCCGCGACGACGAGGGCATCGTGGCGGAGATGAGGTCCCTGGGAGGCACGGACGTCGGCATCCTCGACGAACCCGAACTGCTGAGCCTCGTCCTGCCGTCGATCCGCGCCGACTACGCCGTCGCGGAGACCTACGACCCCGGACCCGACGCGGTCGTCCGGTGCGACGTGGTCGGGCTCGCGGGAGACCGGGACCCGCACGTCCCGTCCGACGACGCGGCCGCCTGGCGCGACCACACCACCGGCGCCTTCGACCTGCGGTTCTTCCCCGGCGGCCACTTCTTCCTCACCGACCACGAGGCCGAGATCGCCGCGCTCGTCACCGAGACGCTGAGGGCCCCCGCCCGCCGAGCAGGAGACGCCCGCCGGTGACGCGTCCGCGGTGACGGACCCGCCGGGCACCCGCTTCCGGAGCGGGAGCGGGAGCGGAACGAAAGGACGTCACCCGCGCGGGAGTCCGCCATGAGCGGCTGACCGGCCGTCACACAGGTCACCGCGGCAGGGGCTAGGTCACAGCCCCTGCCGCGTCCGCCGTCCCGGGAGGGGGGAGGGCGGACGCGGGACGACCGCCCCGCCGTCCTGCGCGCGGACGGCGGGCATCTCGACCGGCGTCGTGCGTCCCGGCGTCCGTCACCGCGTCCGGCGGCGCCCGTCCCGCCGTCCGTCGCCGTGTCCGGCGTCCGCGGTCGCCCCTCGGTCCTCGCCGCTCATCCGTCCCAGGCGACCGGCAGGCTCTTGACGCCGTGGATGTCCGAGATCTCCGCGCGCAGGGCGATCTCCTCGTCGGGCACGGCCAGGCGCAGGGTGGGGAAGCGGTTGACCAGCGCGGGGAACGCGACGCGCATCTCCACCCGGGCCAGTTGCTGGCCCAGGCACTGGTGGATGCCGTGTCCGAAGGCCACGTGCCGGCTCTCCTGCCGGTGCAGGTCGAGCACATGAGGGTCGGCGAACCGGTCGGGATCACGGTTGGCCGTGTTGTACGACAGGATCAGCGGCGAACCGGCCTCGATGAGGTGGCCGCCCAGTTCGACGTCCTCCAGCGCGGTCCGCATGAACGTCTTGCCGACGCTCAGGTAGCGCAGCAGTTCCTCCACGGCCCGGTCGGTGAGCGAGGGGTCGGACCGCAGCGCGGCGAGCTGCTCGGGGCTGCGCAGCAGCGCGAAGGCGCCCAGCGCCAGCATGTTCGCGGTGGTGTCGAGTCCGGCCGCCAGGAGGACCAGCGCCATCCCCCTTGAGCTCCTCGTCGGTGAGGTCGCTGTCGGTGAGGTCGCTGAGGACGTCGTCGGTGGGACGGGCCCGCTTGGCGGCGACCAGCTCCGCGAGGCGGTGCTGGGTGGAGACGTACGCGGCGACCGTGTCCTCCTCGTTCGCCTCGGCGTCCATGAACGACTCGAACTGCCGCTGGAAGGAGTCCTGGTCGTGCCGGGGGACCCCCAGCAGTTCGCAGATCATGATGGCGGGGATGGGCTTGGCGAAGGCGGTCACCAGGTCGGTCGGCGGGCCCGCCTCCGCCATGGCGTCCAGGTGCTCGGCGGTGATCTGCTCGACGCGCTCGGTGAGCAGCCGCATCCGCCGCACGGTGAACTTGCCCATCAGCGGCCTGCGGTAGCGGCCGTGTTCGGGCTCGTCCATCAGCAGGAACTCGCCCGGGGGCACCGGCGGGAACCGGATGCCCCCGTAGTCGACGGTCGGGTGGACCATGAGGTCCCGCCGTGAACTGAACCGCGGGTCGGCCAGCACCGTCTTGAGGAGGTCG
This sequence comes from Streptomyces sp. SolWspMP-5a-2, assembly GCF_900091845.1. GTDB lineage: Bacteria > Actinomycetota > Actinomycetes > Streptomycetales > Streptomycetaceae > Streptomyces > Streptomyces doudnae. Next base: position 21,019 of record NZ_FMCI01000392.1, on the reverse strand, counting down.
TAGCCGGTGACGAGCCAGCCGGACACCCCGCCGGGGAAGGTGTACCGGCTGATCGGACCGTGCCGGCGGGCCTCCAGAAGTTCCGCCGGCGGGTCGAAGGGACGGCCGGGCCCGCGCGTTGTCGGCAGAGTCGTGACGGTGTGCACAGGGTCACCCATGGCCCTTCCTCTCCTCACGGAACAAAGAATTCGGCAACGGTCGAAAGCTACGGTGCGCGGAGAATGGCTGTCAATTACGGGACGGCGGTCTGACTCCCGGCGTAACGCACCCGATCCGTCCCGGCGGTGGGAATTCCCGGAAAGGGGAACCGCTGCACCGGATGCGCGCCGGACGCTTTCCCCTCCGTCCCGCGCCGATGTTTTCCGCCACCCCCGACGTCCCCCCTTTCCTCTCCGTGCGCGCGAAGGCGTCCCGGCCCGCGGACTCCCGGCGCCCGTCCGGCCTCCGAGCCCCCTCCGGGGGCGGGCGAAGGGGCCCGCCGTGCCGTAACGGCGGCCCTCGCCGATGCCTGCCGGGACGGGCCGTCATGACGATGACCACAGCTCGGACGAGCTGTCGTGTCCACGTGCGCGGAGCAGGAAGGCGGTGAGCGGGGTGACCCGTGCGGCGGCCAGGAAGCCACGATCCCGGTGCGGTTCGACGACGGGCGGCCCGCCCCGCGGCCGGCACCCGTCGAGGTGCCGGCACGGGGACGGCCCGCCCGCGGCCACGGCGTCCGCGCGGATCGTCCCGCCCGCGCCGAGGAGCTGCGGCCCGAGCCGCGGCCGACCCGCCCCACCGGGGGCGATCGGCACGCCGGGACCGATCCGGACCCGTCCCCAGGTCACCCCGATGAGTAGGCGGTTCGCTGCGTGCGTCTGAACAGTTATGACGAGTGGTCGCGACTGCGCGAGGTCGTCGTCGGCTCGGCGGAGAACTACGTCTCGCACGAGCGGGAACTCTCCTTCGACCTCTTCTTCCACGACAACCTCGCCCAGGACAACCCCACGCGCTCCGAGTGGTACTACCCGCGCCTGACGGCCCGGCGCGAGGAGAGCGACCGGCGGCGGCTGCCGGTCGCGCGGGCCTACGTCGACGAGCTGAACGAGGACCTGGAGGGCCTGGCCGACACCCTGCGCGGCCTCGGCGTCACCGTCCACCGTCCGCTCGCCCTGCCGGCGGAGACCGCGGAGGTCACCACACCGGCCTGGTCCGCGTCCGTCGTGCCACCGCTCAACCTCCGCGACAACACGCTCGTCCTCGGCGACGAGATCATCGAGACGCCCCCGATGATCCGCTCCCGCTACTTCGAGACCCAGTTCCTCAAGCCGCTCTTCCAGGAGTACTTCCGCGCCGGGGCCCGCTGGACGACCATGCCGCGCCCGCTGATGACGGACGCCTCCTTCGACCTCTCCTACGTGCGCACCGCGACCGCCGGGGGCCCGACCGAACCCGTCGAGGACCCCCGGCCCTCGCCGTGGGACGTCGGCGTGGAGATGATGTTCGACGCCGCCCAGTGCCTGCGGGTCGGGCGGGACATCGTCGCCAACGTCTCGACCGAGAACCACGCGCTCGCGGTCACCTGGCTGGAGCGCCACCTCGAAGGGCGCTTCCGCGTCCACCGGGTCGACCGGCTGAGCGACAGCCACATCGACAGCATGGTGCTCGCCCTGCGCCCCGGCCTGCTGCTGGTGCGCTCCCACGAGGTCGCCGACGCCCTGCCGGCCGGGCTGAGCCGCTGGGACCGCATCGTCGCGCCCACTCCGCAGCGGAACAACTTCCCGCGTTACGACGACGACGCGCTCATCCTGACCAGCCCCTTCATCGACCTCAACGTGCTGTCCGTCGACGAGGAGACCGTCCTGGTCAACGAGGCGAGCCCCGAACTCGTCCGGGCCCTGGAGGCCGCGAAGCTCACCGTGGTCCCCGTCCGGCACCGGCACCGGCGGCTGTTCGGCGGGGGGTTCCACTGCTTCACCCTCGACACCGTCCGCGACGGAGGGCCCGAGGACTACCTCACGTGACCCGGTGTCCGCGCCCCGGGCGGCCCGCACCCCGGCCCGCCTGAACCGGCGCGGGCGCGGGACAGGCCGACGCCCCGCGCGGCACGTCCGGGAACGGCCGGCCGGGACACGGAGAACATCGCACGCAGAGGCGTGCGGCACCGGCCGCATTCCTTTCCGGGAGCCGTAACGTCGGATTTCGCGGATATCTTTCCCGCGTGCCGGTGGAAGCGTGAGGAATTCACCGGGAGTGCTGATCGCCGGATTCCGGAGGGCTTATTCCCGGAACGCCCCGGCGCGGGTCGACATCCATCGTCCGCATTTCTTCCGCAGGGATCTAGGGAGTCGCACACATGACGGCATCGGACGGCCAGGGCCCGGCACTCGCCATCGTCGGCGTCTCGTGCCGCTTCCCCGGAGCCGCGAACCCCGACGCGCTGTGGCGGCTGCTGGCCGCGGGCGGGAGCAGCGTCGGCGAGGTGCCCGCCGACCGGTGGACGGGACCCGCCGCGCGGCAGACGCCCCGCCGGGGGGCCTTCCTGGAGGACGTGGCCGGGTTCGACGCCGCGTTCTTCGGGATCTCGCCCCGCGAGGCGCCGTTCGTCGACCCGCAGCAGAGGCTCGCCCTGGAGCTGGGATGGGAGGCGCTGGAGAACGCCCGCATCGTTCCGGAGCGGGTGCGCGGGAGCCGGATGGGCACCTTCGTCGGCGTCACCGGGGACGACTACGCGCACCTGCTCTCCCCGCACGTCCACGCCCTCGCCACGCAGCACGCGATGCTCGGCGTGCAGCGCGGTGTCCTCGCGAACCGCCTGGCCGCCTTCCTGGGCACCCGCGGTCCCAGCGTCACCGTCGACTCCTCCCAGTCGTCCTCCCTGGTGGCCCTCCACCTGGCGGGCGAGAGCCTGCGCACGGGAGAGTCCGACGCCGCGCTCGTCTGCGGTGTCAACCTCCACCTGCTGCCGCAGAGCGTGCTGCTCGCCCACCGCCTCGGCGCCCTGTCGCCCCAGGGCCGCTGCTTCACGTTCGACGAGCGCGCCGACGGCTACGTACCGGGCGAGGGCGGCGGCGCCGTCGTCCTGAAGCGCCTCGAGACCGCGCTCGCGGACGGCGACGAGATCCTGTGCCTGGTGCGCGGCAGCGCGACCAACAACGACGCGGCCGGAGCGACCCTCACCACCCCGACCGCCGACTCCCAGGCCGACGTCCTCACCCGCGCCTGCGACGCCGCGGGCATCGCCCCGGAAGCGGTCGGCTACGTCGAACTGCACGGCACCGGCACGCCCACCGGCGACCCCGTCGAAGCCGCCGCGCTCGGCCGGGCCATCGGCCGCCACCGGCCCGCCGACCGCCCCCTCGCCGTCGGCTCCGTCAAGACCAACATCGGTCACCTCGCCGGTGCCGCCGGGATCGCGGGCCTCATCAAAGTCGTCCTCGCCCTCAAAAACCGGCAACTGCCCGCCAGCCTCAACTTCGAGAAGCCCAGCCCCCGCATCCCCCTCGACGAGCTGAACCTGCGCGTCCAGCGGGAACTCGGCCCGTGGCCCGACGGCCCGGCGCCCTCCGGCTCCGCGCACCGGGAACTCGTCGCCGGTGTCAGCTCGTTCGGCATGGGCGGCACCAACTGCCATGTCCTGCTGTCCGACTGGGCACCCCGGCAGACGGAGCCAGGACCCCGGCCCCCGGCGCCTCCGGTGCTGCCGTGGCTGCTCTCCGGACGCGACGAGGCCGCCCTCCGCGACGCCGCGTCCGGCCTGGCGGCCAGCGACACGGCGAGCCGGACGGCGGACCCGGCGGACACCGCCTGGTCCCTCGCCTCGTCACGGAAGGCCTTCGCGCGGCGCGCGGCGGTCCTGGCGACCTCGCGCGAGGACCTGCTGACCGGGGTCCGCGCCCTCGCCGACGGCAGCCCGCCGCCCGGCGTCCTGCTGTCCGGCCCGGCCACCACGGGGCAGGTCGGCGTGGTGTTCTCCGGCCACGGCCCGCGGCGCACGGGCACCGGCCAGGGCCTCGCCGTCTTCCCGGTGTTCGCCGAGGCACTGGCGGAGGTGTACGACACGTTCGACGCGGTGGCCGCGGAGGTCGCCGACGCCGTGGACCTGCCGACCGGGATCCGTCACCGACTCGGCGTGGACCGCGGCGAGTTTGGCGCGCACCTGCGGCGCGCGGCAGCGGCGCGCGCCGACAACACCGAAGGCACCGACGGCGCCGAGACCGGCGTCGGGGCCGCCGGCGCCGTCGGCACAGGGTGCGCGCAGGCGGGGGTGTTCGCCTTCGGCGTGGCCGCCTGGCGGCTGATGACCTCATGGGGTGTCACACCGTCGGTGGTGGCGGGACACTCGGTCGGGGAAGCGTCGGCCGCCCACGCCGCGGGCCTGTGGTCGCTGCGCGACGCCGCACGGGTGGTGCTCGCGCGCGGCTGGCTGATGGAGACCTCGGACGCGGACGGCGCGACGGTCGCGGTGGACGCCGCGGCGGACGCCGTGCGCACGGACGACGGCGTCGTGGTCGCCGCGCTCGACGCGCCCGGCTCGGTGCTGATCACCGGGCCCCGCGACGCCGTCGCCGCCGAGGCCGGGCGGCTGGCCCGCGCCGGTGTGCGCACGCGACCGCTGGAGCACGCGCACGGAGCGCACCTGCCCCTGACCGGGTCCGGCGCGGCGGCGTACCGCGCGGTCCTGTCCTCGGTCGAGTTCGGCGTCCCGCGGCTGACGCTCGCGTCGGCCGTGACGGGGGAGGCGGCGGCGCCGGAGCTCCTCCGGGACCCGGCGTACTGGGAGCGCCAGGCCCGCGAGAGCGTCCGGTTCTCCGACGCCGTCGGCGCGATGCGCGACCACGGCGTGTCGGCCTTCCTGGAGATCGGTCAGGAGCCCTTCCTCACCCCTGCCGTCGAGCAGGCGGCGGACGACCCGGATGGGGACGCGGGGGCCCGCCCCGCCGCCGTGGCGCTGGTCGGCGAGGGGGAGGACGCCGGACACGGCGCGGTCAGGGCGCTGGCGGAACTGTGGGTCGCGGGCGCGGACGTCGACTGGGCTCCTCTGCTGGGCGGCAACCGCCGCGTGGACCTGCCCACCTACCCCTTCCAGCGCCGCCGCTTCTGGCTCGACGACCTCACCAACCCCACCGAGACCGTTGAGAGCACCGAGACCGCCGAGTCCACAGAGCCCACCGAGACTGCCGTGGAACCCGCGAGCGGCGGTGCCGGTCCGGTCTCCGGGGCGCCGGACGGCGGGCACGAGGACGTCGCCCGGCTGACCGCGCTCACCGGCCCGAAGCGGGCCGCCGCCCTCCGTGCCCTGGTGGGCGAGCAGGCCGCCGCCGTCGCACGGGACAGCGGTCCGGTCGACCCGGCGCTCACCTTCAAGGACCTCGGCTTCGACTCGGTCATGATCGAGGAACTCGCCAGGAGGCTCGCCGCCCGCACGGGACTGGCGCTCGGGGTGAGCACGGTGTTCGACCATCCGACGTCCACGGCGCTCGCCACCCACCTCGACGCGCTGATGGACGCGGGCCATGCCCCCGGCGCGGCGGCCGCCCCGGACGGCAGGCCCGCCACGGGCCTCGCCGTGCGCACGGGGCCACCGCTCGCCGCGCCTGCGGAGACCGGCCGCCGGGCACCGACGGAGCCCGCCGCGCACCTCACCGGCGGACCGGCCGACACCGGGGACCACGGCACCCGCCCGCGCCCCGCCGCGGACGAACCCCTCGCCGTCGTCGGCATGGCCTGCCGGTACCCCGGCGGCGTCGCCTCCGCGGACGACCTGTGGCGCCTGGTCGCCGACGGCGCCCACGCCGCCGCCACCTGGCCCACCGACCGGGACTGGGCACCCGCGGACCAGTACGCGAAGGACAAGGACGCGCCCGCCCCCGGCGGCGGATTCCTGGAGGGAGCCGCGGACTTCGACGCGGACTTCTTCGGCGTCTCGCCGCGCGAGGCGCTGGCGATGGACCCGCAGCAGCGGCTGCTCCTGGAGACCTCCTGGGAGGCGCTGGAGCAGGCCGGACTCGATCCGGCGGGGCTGCGGAGTTCGGCCACCGGTGTCTACGTCGGTGCCACCACGCACGACTACGGCCCCCGCGCGCACCACGCCCCTGACCACCTCACCGGCCACCTCCTGACGGGCAGCACCCCGAGCGTGATCTCCGGCCGGGTGGCCTACACGTTCGGCTTCGAGGGCCCGGCGGTGACGGTCGACACGGCGTGTTCGTCGTCGCTGGTCGCGGTGCACCTGGCCGGTCGGGCGCTGCGGTCGGGCGAGTGCGACCTGGCGCTGGCGGGCGGCGTCACCGTCATGGCGACGCCCGGCATGTTCCGTGAGTTCGGCCGCCAGGGCGGACTGGCGGCGGACGGCCGGTGCAAGCCGTTCTCGGCCGCCGCCGACGGCACGGGATGGTCCGAGGGCGTGGGTGTCCTGGTGCTGGAGCGGCTGTCGGACGCCCGGCGCAACGGCCACCGGGTGCTCGCGGTCGTGCGCGGCAGCGCCGTCAACCAGGACGGCGCGACCAACGGTCTGTCGGCCCCGAGCGGCCTGGCCCAGCAGCGGGTGATCCGGGCGGCGCTGGCCGACGCGGGGCTCGGCGCCTCGGACGTCGACGCCGTCGAGGCGCACGGCACCGGGACCCGCCTGGGCGACCCGATCGAGGCCGGGGCGCTGCTGGCGACGTACGGGCAGGACCGGGACCCGCGGCGGCCCCTGTGGCTCGGGTCGGTGAAGTCCAACGTCGGGCACGCCCAGGCCGCGGCCGGGGTCTGCGGCCTGATCAAGATGGTCCAGGCGCTGCGGCACGGGACGCTGCCCGCGTCCCTGCACGCGCAGGATCCGTCGCCGCACGTCGACTGGTCCTCGGGTGCGGTGCGTCTGCTGGCGGACGCGCGGGACTGGCCGGACACCGGCCGCGCCCGGCGGGCGGGCGTCTCCTCCTTCGGGATCAGCGGCACCAACGCCCACGTGATCATCGAGCAGGCCCCCGCGGCGGCCGGACCCGCGCGCCACCGCGACCTGCCCTCCGTGGTGCCGTGGGTGCTCTCCGGCCACGACGAGGCCGCTCTCCGGGCGCAGGCCGAGCGGCTGGCGGCGTTCGTCGAGGAGCGGCAGGACGCGTCCGCAGCGGACGTGGGCCTCTCCCTGGCCGCGGGTCGTGCGGCGCTCGGTCGTCGTGCGGTGGTCGCGGGCGCCTCGCGCGAGGAACTCCTGGACGGCGTGCGGGCGTTGGCGCGTGGTGCCGGTACCCCCGGTGCCGTGCCGGTGGAGGGCGGCGGGACGCGGACGGTGTTCGTCTTCCCCGGTCAGGGGTCGCAGTGGGCCGGTATGGGCGTGGAGTTGCTGGCCGAGGTGCCGGTGTTCGCGGAGCGGATGGGGGAGTGTGCGGCTGCGCTGGAGCCGTATCTGGGGGTTCCGCTGCTGGAGGCGCTGGGGGATGCGGAGGCGCTGGAGCGGGTGGACGTCGTGCAGCCGGTGTTGTGGGCGGTGATGGTGTCGTTGGCGGCGGTGTGGGAGTCGTTCGGGGTGCGTCCTGCCGCGGTGGTGGGTCATTCGCAGGGGGAGATCGCGGCGGCGGTGGTGGCGGGTGCGCTGAGTCTGGAGGACGGGGCGCGGGTGGTCGCGCTGCGGAGCCAAGCGATCGCGGCGGAGCTTGCCGGTCACGGCGGGATGGTGGCGGTGCAGCGTGCGGTGGCGGAGGTGGAGGGGCTGCTGGGTGTGTACGGGGGGCGGGTGACGGTCGCGGCGGTCAACGGGCCCGGTACGACGGTGGTCTCCGGTGATGTCGACGCTCTGGACGATCTGATGGAGCGGTGCGAGGCGGAGGGGGTGCGGGCGCGACGCATCCCCGTCGACTACGCCTCCCACTCCGCACAGGTCGACACCGTGACCGACCGCGTCCTCGCCGACCTCGCCCCCATCCGCCCGCGCCGCGCCGAGGTGCCCTTCCTCTCCACGGTCACCGGCGACTGGCTCGGCGACGACGTGCCGGACGCCGCCTACTGGATACGCAACCTGCGCCACCGGGTCCGCTTCGAGGAAGCCGTGCGCGAGCTGGCGGCCGGCGGCTTCGACGCGTTCGTGGAGTGCAGCGCCCACCCGGTCCTGGCCGGCAGCGTCACGCACACCCTGGAGGAAGCCGGTCGCGACGCGGTCGTCGTCGGATCGCTGCTCCTCGGCGACGGCGGCCCCCGGCGCCTGCTCACCTCGCTGAGCCAGGTGTTCGTCCACGGCGTCCCCGTCGACTGGACGCAGCCCTACACCGGCACCGGCGCCCGCCAGGTCGCCCTGCCCGCCTACGCCTTCCAGCGCGCACGCTACTGGCTCGGCCCCGACACCGGCACCGGCGCCCCCGACATGGCGTCCGCCGGACTCGTCCCGGCCCGGCACCCGCTGCTCGGTGCCGTCGTGCGCACCGCCGACGACGAGCGCCTCGTCCTCACCGGACGCCTCGCCGAGCACACCCACCGCTGGCTCTACGACCACGCCGTCGACGCCGTCCCGCTGCTGCCCGGCACGGCCCTGCTCGAACTCGCCGCGCAGGCGGGCGGGCACTACGGCACCCCGCACATCGACGAACTCACCCTCCACGCACCGCTGCTGCTGTCCGCGCCGGGCGACGCCACGGACCTCCAGGTGGTCGTCACCGCCGACGCCGACAGCCCCGGCCGGGCCACCGCCACCGTGCACGCCAGGCCCGCCGACGACGATCCCGCGGGCACCGGCGGCACCCGGCCACCCTGGACGCACCACGCCACGGCCGTCCTCGGCGCGGCCCCCGCCGAAGACCTCCCGGCCCCCGACTGGGCCGCCGCCTGGCCGCCCCCGGGGGGCCACCGAGAGGGACCTCACCGGTCTCTACGCCGGACTCGCCGACGACGGGTACTCCTACGGACCCGCCTTCCAGCGCCTGGCCCGGCTCTGGGAGACCCCCGACGGAACCGTCTACGCGGAGACCGGGCAGCCCGGAGAGGACGGGGCCGAGACCGCCGACGACTCCGGCTTCGTCCTCCACCCGGCACTCCTCGACGCCGTCCTGCACGCCGTGGTCACCACCGCGGCGCCCGGTCAGGGCCTGCTGCTGCCACACGTCTTCGGCGGCGTCACCGTCCACACACCGGGCGCCCGCGCGCTGCGCGCCCGGATCACCCGCACCGGCGGCGACGTCCGCGTCGACCTCGCCGAACCGTCCGGGCGGCCGGTCGCGACCATCGGCGCGCTCACCCTCAGCCCGGCCGACCCCGCGCGCCTCACCGCGTCGGCGGGCGCGGCCGCACGGTCGTCGTTCGCCGTCGCGTGGGAACCCCTGCCGCTGCCGGACGACCCGCGGCCCGTCGGCCGGTGGGCCCTGCTGGGCGAGGACGACACCGGGCCCGCGGGCACCGGCCTCCTGGACGCCCTCCGGCAGGCGGGCGCCGTCCCGGACACCTACCGGCACCTCGCCGACCTGCGCGATGCCCTCGACGCCGGAGCCCCCGCACCCGACGTCCTCGTCTGGCCCGTGCCGCCCACGGACGACGACACCGTGACCGCCGCCCACGCGCACGCCTCGGCCGCCCTGGAGACCGCGCAGGCCCTCCTCCTGGACGACCGGACGGCCACCACCCGTCTGATCGCCGTCACCGAGGGCGCCGCAGGTCCGGCCCCCGCGCCCGACATCGCCGCGGCCACCGTCTGGGGCCTGCTGCGCACCGCGCACACGGAGACGCCCGGACGCTTCCACCTGGTCGACACCGACCGGGACCCCCTGTCGCTGGCGTCCCTGCCCGCCGTCGCCGGGGGCACCGAACCCCAGGTCGCGCTGCGGGCGGGCCGGGCCCACGCCCCCCGGCTCACCCGCGTCACGCCGCGGACCGCAGACGACACCGCACCGTCCCTCGGCCCCGAGGGCACCGTCCTGCTCACCGGAGCCTCCGGCCACATCGGCGGGCTCCTCGCCCGGCGCATGGTCCACGAGCACGGCGTACGCAGCCTCGCGCTCGTCAGCCGGCGCGGGGCCGACGCCACCCGCGACCTCGCGGCCGAACTCACCGCGAGCGGCTGCGCGGTGACGGCACTCGCCTGCGACGCGGCGGACCACGACGCCCTCCGGGCCGCGCTCGACACCCTCCGCGCCGACCACACCCTCACCGCGGTGGTGCACGCCGCGGGCACGCTCGACGACGCCGCCGTCACCACCCTCACCCCCGACCAGCTCACCACCGTGCTGCGCCCCAAGGCGGACGCCGCCTGGAACCTGCACGACCTCACCCGCGAGGACCCGCTGACCGCGTTCGTCCTCCTGTCCTCCGTCTCCGGCGTGCTCGGCGGCGCGGGACAGGCCAACTACGCCGCCGCCAACGCGTTCCTGGACGCGCTGGCCGTCCACCGCGCCGACCTCGGACTGCCGGGCCAGTCCCTCGCCTGGGGACTGTGGCAGCAGGACGACCGCAGCGGCGGGATGGCCGCGGGCCTCGACACCACCGACCGGGCACGCCTGGCCCGTCTCGGAGTGGTGCCGATGCCCGAGGACGAGGCCCTCGCCCTGTTCGACCGCGCGGTCACCGACCCGAGCCCGCTCGTCGTGCCCACGCGGCTCGACCTGCGGCCGGTCCGCGAGCGGGCCGCGCGGGACGGCGTCCCGGCGATGCTCCGCGGCCTCGTCCGCCCGCCCGCGCGGGCCCGCGACGACGCGCCGTTCGCCCAGCGCCTGACGGCCCTCGCCCCCGACGAGCGGGTCGGCACCGTCCTCGCCCTCGTGCGGGACCTGGCCTCCTCGGTCCTCGGCCACGCCTCGGCCGAACGCGTCTCCGCGACGCGCGCCTTCCGGGACATCGGCTTCGACTCGCTCAGCTCGCTCGAACTGCGCAACCGGCTGAACAACGCGACCGGCCTGCGCCTGCCCGCCGGACTCCTGTTCGACCACCCCACCGCCACCGACCTGGCAGCGTTCCTGGTGGGCGAACTGGTGGAGACCGCCCCCGCGCGGGAGACGCACCCCGAGCCGCCCACCGCGACCACCGGCGAGCCCCTCGCGATCGTCGGCATGGCCTGCCGCTACCCCGGCGGCGTCACCGGCCCCGAGGACCTCTGGCGGCTGATGTCCGACGGGGCCGACGGCATCGGCGCCTTCCCGGCCGACCGCGGCTGGGACCTCGACACGCTCCACCACCCCGACCCCGACCACGCCGGCACCACGTACACCCGCGAAGGCGGCTTCCTCCACGACGCGGGCGACTTCGACGCCGGGTTCTTCGGCATCTCCCCGCGCGAGGCGCTGGCCATGGACCCGCAGCAGCGGCTGCTCCTGGAGACCTCCTGGGAGGCCCTCGAACAGGCCGGACTCGACGCGCGCGCCCTGCACGGCAGCCGCACCGGCGTCTTCGCGGGACAGGTGTACCACGACTACGCCCAGCCCCTGGAGCGGGTTCCCGAGCACGTCGAGGGACTCATGATGACCGGCGGCGCGGGCAGCGTGCTGTCCGGCCGGGTGGCCTACACGTTCGGCTTCGAGGGCCCGGCGGTGACGGTCGACACGGCGTGTTCCTCGTCGCTGGTCGCGGTGCACCTGGCCGGGCGGGCGCTGCGGTCGGGGGAGTGCGACCTGGCGCTGGCGGGCGGCGTCACCGTCATGGCCACCCCGAGCCCGCTGATCCAGTTCGGACGGCAGCGCGGACTGGCGGCGGACGGCCGGTGCAAGCCCTTCTCGGCCGCCGCCGACGGCATCGCCATGGCCGAGGGCGTCGGTGTCCTGGTGCTGGAGCGGCTGTCCGACGCCCGGCGCAACGGCCACCGGGTGCTCGCGGTCGTCCGCGGCAGCGCCGTCAACCAGGACGGGGCCAGCAACGGTCTGACGGCACCCAACGGGCCCTCCCAGCAGCGGGTGATCCGGGCGGCGCTGGCCGACGCGGGGCTCGGCACCTCGGACGTCGACGCCGTCGAGGCGCACGGCACCGGCACCTCCCTCGGCGACCCGATCGAGGCCGGGGCGCTGCTGGCGACGTACGGACAGGAGCGCGATCCGCGCCTGCCGCTGTGGCTGGGCTCCGGCAAGTCGAACATCGGACACACCCAGGCCGCGGCCGGGGTCGCCGGTGTCATCAAGATGGTCCAGGCGCTGCGGCACGGGACACTGCCCGCGTCCCTGCACGCGCAGGAACCGTCGCCGCACGTCGACTGGTCCTCGGGCGCGGTGCGTCTGCTGGCGGACGCGCGGGAGTGGCCGGACACCGGCCGTGCCCGGCGGGCGGGCGTCTCCTCCTTCGGGATCAGCGGCACCAACGCCCACCTCGTCCTCGAACAGGCACCGGACCCGGTCCCGGCCGAGGAGGAGCGCCGCGAGCTTCCCGTGGTGCCGTGGGTCCTCTCCGGCCACGACGAGGCCGCACTCCGGGCGCAGGCCGAACGGCTGGCGGCGTTCGCCGGGACACAACCCGGCACGTCCCCCACCGAGATCGGCGCCGCACTCGTGACCGGCCGTGCGGTGCTCGGCCGCCGCGCGGTGGTCGCGGGCGCCTCGCGGCAGGAACTCCTGGACGGTGTACGGGCGTTGGCGCGCGGTGCCGGTGCCCCGGGCGTGGTGCCCGTGGAGGGTGACGGCGCGCGGACGGTGTTCGTGTTCCCCGGTCAGGGCTCGCAGTGGGTGGGGATGGCGGCCGAACTGCTGGCCGAGGTGCCGGTGTTCGCGGAGCGGATGGGGGAGTGCGCCACTGCGCTGGAGCCGTACCTGGGGGTTCCGCTGCCGGAGGCGCTGGGGGACGCGGAAGCGCTGGACCGCGTGGACATCGTGCAGCCGGTGTTGTGGGCGGTGATGGTGTCGTTGGCGGCGGTGTGGGAGTCGTTCGGGGTGCGTCCTGCCGCGGTGGTGGGTCATTCGCAGGGGGAGATCGCGGCGGCGGTGGTGGCGGGTGCGCTGAGTCTTGAGGACGGGGCGCGGGTGGTCGCGCTCCGCAGCCGGGCCATCGCCGCGGAACTCGCCGGACACGGCGGGATGGCCGCGGTGGCCGCACCCGAGAACGAAGTGCGCCGCCTCATGGACGGCCTCACGGACACGGTCTCCGTCGCCGCGGTCAACGGTCCGACCGCCACCGTCGTCTCGGGCACTCCCGAGGGACTCGACGCGCTGCGCAGCCGCTGCGAGGACGGAGGAGTGCGCTTCCGGCGCGTCGCCGTCGACTACGCCTCCCACTCCGGACAGGTCGACGCCCTCACCGACCGCGTCCTCGCCGACCTCGCCCCCATCCGTCCGCGCCGCGCCGAAGTGCCCTTCCTCTCCACGGTCACCGGCGACTGGCTCGGCGACGACGTGCCGGACGCCGCCTACTGGATACGCAACCTGCGCCACCGGGTCCGCTTCGAGGAAGCCGTGCGCGCGCTGGCGGCCGGCGGCTTCGACGCGTTCGTGGAGTGCAGCCCCCACCCCGTCCTGACCGCCGCGGTGCAGGAGACCCTCGAGACGACCGGCCACGAGGCGGCGGTGACCGGAACGCTGGCCCGCGACGACGGCGGGGCCCGGCGCCTGTTCACCTCGCTCGGCGCCGCCTTCGCGCACGGCGTCCCCGTGGACTGGACCCGCGCGTTCACCGCCACCGGGGCCCGCCACGTCGACCTGCCCACCTACGCCTTCCAGCGCGCCCGCTACTGGTGGGACCCCGCCGCCCTGCGCAGGCCCACCGCACCCCGCGACCACACCACGGCCGCCGACGACACCACGTTCTGGACGGCCGTGGAGAGCGGCGACACCGAGAGCCTGGCGCGCACCCTCGACATCGACGGCGCCTGTCTCGGCCCCGTCCTGCCCGCGCTGCGGACCTGGCGCCGCGACCGCAAGGCCACCGCCGCCGTCGACTCCTGGCGCTACCACGTCCGCTGGATGCCCGCCTCCCTGCCGGACAGCCCGCTGCTGACCGGCACATGGCTGCTGGCCGTCCCCGCCGGGGCCGCCACCGCGGCCGCGTGCGCCGACACCGTCGCCGCCGCCGTCCGCGACCACGGCGGTGACGTCACCACCCTCACCCTGGAACCCACCGCCACCCGCCGGGACATCGCCGGCCGACTGCCCGAGGAACCCGTCGCGGGCGTACTGTCCCTGCTGTCCCTCGCCGACGACGACGCCACCGACGACGACGCCACCGACGACGACGCCACCGACGACGACGCCACCGGCGACGGCGTCCCGCGCACCGGCCTGACCACGACCGTCGCCCTGCTCCAGGCGCTCGGCGACACCGCGACCACCGGCCCCCTGTGGTGCCTGACCCACGACACGATCACCGCCACCGCCCAGGACACCCGCGCCGACCGGGACGGCGCGGCGGCCCAGCACCTGGTGTGGGGCCTGGGCCGGATCGCGGCTCTGGAACACCCCGAGCGGTTCGGCGGGCTGATCGACCTCCCCGCCCGGCCCGACGCGCGCACCGGCCGCCTCCTCGCGGCGGTCCTCACCGGCACCACCGGCGAGGACCAGGTCGCGCTGCGCCCGTCCGGCGCCCTCGTCCGCCGTCTCACCCGTGCCGTCGCCGCGGACCGTCCCGCGTGGCGGCCGCGCGGCACCGTCCTGGTCACCGGCGGCACCGGAGGACTCGGCGCCCGGACCGCCCGCCACCTCGCCCGCTCCGGAGCCCGGCACCTCCTGCTGGCCGGCCGCCGGGGCCCCGACGCGCCCGGCGCCGCCGAGCTCCGCGCCGAACTGGAGGCCACCGGGGTCCGCGTCACCCTGGCCGCCTGCGACGTCGGCGACCGCGACGACCTCGCCCGCCTGCTCGCGTCCGTCCCCGACGACTGCCCGCTGACCGCCGTGGTGCACACCGCCGCCGTCCTCGACGACGCCGTCATCGAGCGCCTCACCCCGGACCGGATCGACGAGGTCCTGCGGGTCAAGGCCGACGGGGCATGGAACCTGCACCTGCTGACCCGGGACACGGACCTGGACGCCTTCGTGCTGTTCTCCTCCCTCGCGGGCACCCTGGGCGCCTCGGGACAGGGCAACTACGCCCCCGGGAACGCCTATCTCGACGGCCTTGCCGCCCAGCGGCACGCTCTCGGCCTGCCCGCCACCTCCATCGCCTGGAGCATCTGGGACGAACGGGGCATGGCCCACGGGGACGGCATCGAGGAGACGGCGGGCCGCCACGGCCTGCCCGTGATGGACCCCGACCTCGCGGCCTCCGCCGTGACCGCGACGGCGGGCGACCACGAACCGACCGTCATGATCGCGGACGTGGAGTGGGAGAGGTACCACGTCGCCTACACCGCGACCCGGCCCAGCCCGTTCCTCGCCGACCTGCCCGAGACCCGCCGCCTCGCCGCCACGAGCGAACCCGCGCGGGCCGCCGCCCCGGCCCCCGACGACCTCGCGGCCCGCGTCACCGCCCTGCGCGACCCCGCCGACCAGCAGGCGGCCCTGCTCACCCTCGTCCGCGCGCAGGCCGCCGAGGTCCTCGGCCACCCGGGCCCCGACGCCGTCGAACCCGCCACGGCCTACCGGGACCTGGGCTTCGACTCCGTCACCGCCGTCGAACTGCGCAACCGGCTCAACAGGGTGACCGGACTGCGCCTCGCCTCCACCGTCGTCTTCGACCACCCCAACGCCCGTGCGCTCGCCGCCCACCTGCGGGACGAACTCCTCGGCGACGCCCCGCACACCGACCCGGCGCCCCCGCCCGCCCCGGCGGCCGCCGCGGACCGGGACGACCCGATCGCCGTCGTCGGGATGAGCTGCCGCTTCCCCGGCGACGTCCGCTCCCCCCAGGACCTGTGGCGCCTGCTGAGCGACGGCGGCGACGCCATCACCCCCTTCCCCGCCGACCGCGGCTGGGACCTCGACACCCTGGCGTCCGACGGGCCGGGCCGGACCGGCACCTCGTCCGCCCGCGAGGGCGGCTTCCTGCACGACGCGGGCGACTTCGACGCCGGGTTCTTCGGCGTCTCGCCGCGCGAGGCGCTGGCGATGGACCCGCAGCAGCGGCTGCTCCTGGAGACCTCCTGGGAGGCCCTGGAGCAGGCGGGCATCGACCCGACGAGCCTGCACGGCACCAGCACCGCCGTCTTCACCGGCACCAACGGCGGCGACTACCTCGCCGTCAGCCCCGACGTCCCCGAGGAGACCGCCGGGTACGTCGCCACCGGCAACATCGGCAGCGTCCTCTCCGGCCGCGTCGCCTACACCCTCGGACTCGAAGGACCCGCCGTCACCGTCGACACGGCCTGCTCCTCCTCGCTCGTCGCCCTGCACCTGGCCGTCCGCTCGCTGCGCCAGGGCGAGTGCGACCTCGCCCTCACCGGCGGCGTCACGGTCATGTCCACCCCGGGCGTGTTCACCGAGTTCACCCGCCAGGGCGGCCTGGCACCCGACGGCCGCAGCAAGGCGTTCGGCGACGGCGCGGACGGCGCGGGCTTCGCCGAGGGCGTCGGCGTCCTCGTCGTCGAACGCCTCTCCGACGCCCGCCGCAACGGCCACCGGGTGCTGGCCGTCGTGCGGGGCACCGCCGTCAACCAGGACGGCGCCTCCAACGGCCTCTCCGCCCCCAGCGGACCGGCGCAGCAGCGGGTGATCCGCGCGGCCCTGGCGGACGCCCGCCTCACGACCTCGGACGTGGACGTCGTGGAGGCGCACGGCACCGGCACCACGCTCGGCGACCCGATCGAGGCCGGTGCCCTGCTGGCGACGTACGGACAGGACCGGGACCCGCGGCGGCCGCTGTGGCTCGGCTCGGTCAAGTCCAACATCGGGCACACCCAGGCCGCGGCGGGCGTCGCGGGCGTCATCAAGACCGTCCTCGCCCTGCGCCACAGCGCGCTGCCCCCGACCCTGCACGCCGACGAGCCCTCCACCCACGTCGACTGGTCCTCCGGCACCGTGCGCCTGCTCACCGAACCGCGCGACTGGCCGGACACCGGACGCCCGCGACGCGCCGGGGTCTCCTCCTTCGGGGTCAGCGGCACCAACGCCCACGTCATCCTGGAACAGGGCCCGGACATCGCCGTCCCCTACGACGCCGTAACCCGTGACGGCGCGCCCGCGCCCTGGACACTGTCGGCCTCGACCGACGCCGCGCTGCGGGACCAGGCCCGAAGGCTCCTGCCGCTCGCCGACGGCGCCACCCCCGCCGACGACATCGGGCACGCCCTGGCCACCACCCGCGCCGTGCTCGGCCACCGCGCCGTCGTGCTCGGCACGGACCGCGCCGAACTGACGGGCGCCCTGGCGGACCTGGCGGAGGGCCGCGCCTCCCACCGCGTCGTCCACGGCGCGGCCACCCCCGCCGACGACCGCGTCGTCCTCGTCTTCCCCGGTCAGGGGTCGCAGTGGGCCGGTATGGGTGTGGAGTTGCTGGCCGAGGTGCCGGTGTTCGCGGAGCGGATGGGGGAGTGCGCCACTGCGCTGGAGCCGTATCTGGGGGTGCCGCTGTTGGAGGCGCTGGGGGATGCGGAGGCGCTGGAGCGGGTGGACGTCGTGCAGCCGGTGTTGTGGGCGGTGATGGTGTCGTTGGCGGCGGTGTGGGAGTCGTTCGGGGTGCGCCCGTCAGCGGTGGTGGGTCATTCGCAGGGGGAGATCGCGGCGGCGGTGGTGGCGGGTGCGCTGAGTCTGGAGGACGGGGCGCGGGTGGTCGCGCTGCGCAGCCGGGCGATCGCTGCGGAACTCGCCGGGCACGGCGGGATGGTGGCGGTGCAGCGTGCGGTGGCGGAGGTGGAGGGACTGCTGGATGTGTACGGGGGTCGGGTGACGGTCGCGGCGGTCAACGGGCCGGGTACGACGGTGGTCTCGGGTGATGTCGACGCTCTGGACGACTTGATCGAGCGGTGCGATGCGGAGGGGGTGCGGGCACGACGTATCCCCGTCGACTACGCCTCCCACTCCGCACAGGTCGAGAACATCCGCGGCCACGTCGAGGAGGCCGCCTCCCGCGTGGTGCCGCACCCGGCCAACGTGCCGTTCTACTCCACCGTGACCGGCGGCGACCTCGGTCGCACGGAGCTGGACGCGGCGTACTGGTACCACAACCTGCGCCGCCCGGTCCGGTTCGAGGAGACCGTGCGCGCCCTGCTCGACGCCGGATTCCGCCGCTTCGTCGAGGTCGGCGCCCACCCGGTGCTGACCACCGCCGTCCAGGCCACGGCGGAGGACAACGGGACGGACGTCACCGTCACCGGCACGCTGCGCCGTGACGAGGGCGGCCGGGCACGCCTGCTGCGGTCGCTCGCCGAGGCGTACGTGACCGGCGTGCCGGTCCGATGGGCGCGCTCCTACGACGGGCTCCCCGTCCGGCGGGTCGACCTGCCCACGTACGCCTTCCAGCGCAAGCGCTACTGGGTCGCGGACACCGCCCACCCCAAGGCCGGGGCCGGTCACCGGGACGGCGCGCAGGCCACGGGGCACCCCCTGCTCGGTTCCGCCGTGGAGCTGCCCGGGACCGGCGGACTCCTGCTCACCGGGCGCCTCTCCGCGCGGGACCAGCCCTGGCTGCGGGACCACGCCGTGCGCGGTCGGGTGGTCGTGCCGGGCACGGCACTGCTGGACATGGTCCTGCGGGCCGCGGACGAGGCCGGCTGCGACCGGGTGGACGAACTGACCCTGGAGACACCGCTGGTCCTGACCGAGGCCGGGACGACCCACGTACAGGTGCTCGTCAACGCGGCCGCCGACGACGGCAGCCGGGCGGTGGACGTGCACGCCCGCCACCACGACGCCCCCTCCGACGCCTGGGTGCGGCACGCGCGGGCCGTTCTGGTGCGCGGCGCGGAGCACGAGCGGCCCGCGGGTCCGCAGACCTGGCCCCCGGCGGACGGACGGCGGGTCGAGATCACGGGCCTCTACGAACGGCTGGCCGAGCGGGGGCTCGGCTACGGACCGGCGTTCCGCGGCCTGACGGACGTGTGGCGCGGACCCGACGGCACCGTGCACGCCGAAGCGGCCCTGCCGGAGGGCGACCCGACGGGCTTCGGCATCCACCCGGCGCTCCTGGACGCCGCCCTGCACGCCTGGTCGGCGTGCGCCGACGACGAGGACACCGTCAGGCTGCCGTTCCTGTGGACCGGCGCCACCCTGCACGCCACGGGAGCGACCCGGCTGCGGGTCCTGCTCACCCCGACCGCCGAGGACGCGTTCTCGGTGCGGGTCACGGACACCGCGGGACTGCCGGTGCTCTCCGCCGACGGGCTGCTGACCCGCCCGCTGAACGAGGCGCGCTTCCCCGCTCCCGCCGCGGGCGACAGCGCCGCGACGTACCGGGTGGCGTGGACCGCGGTGCCGGTCCCGGCACACCACGGCGCGCCCCCGGCCCTCGCGGTGCTCGGCCGGCCGTCCGCCGACCTGCCCGCCCCGGCACCGGCCCACGCCGGATGCGCCGACCTGGCGGAACTGGCGCGACACCTCACACGGGAGGGCCTGACCGCACCCGGCCACGTCCTGGTGGACCTGCGGACCGACGTGGGCGCCGAGGACGGCGACGACATCGCCGCGTGCGCGGAGAGGACGACCCGGCACGCCCTGGAACTCGTCCAGGGGTGGCTGGCCGACGCGCGGTTCGCGACGTCCCGGCTGGTGCTCGTCACCCGCGGAGCGGTACCGGCCGGGGACGGCGAACCGGTGGACCACCTCGCGGCGGCACCCGTGTGGGGTCTGGTGCGCTCGGCACAGACCGAGCACCCCGGCTGCTTCGTCCTCCTCGACGTGCTCGGCGACCCGGCGGCGGGCGACCGCGCCGAGGAGTCCGACACGGTGCTGCGCGCGCTCTCCACGGACGAGCCCCAACTCGTCGTCCGGGGCACGGACGTCCTCGTACCGCGCCTGGTCCACGAGGAGTCCGTCCCGGCCCCGGTCGAGGCCCCCGTCCCGGCGCCGGACCCCACCGCACCGCACGGCCCCGCACCGCGGATCACCGACCGGGACCCGGAACGGCGCGTGCCCGCCGGGGAACGGCTCCTGACGCACGCCGGGAACGGCACGCTGGAAGGCATCACCTGGGCCCCCGCGCCCGAGATCCGCACCGACCGTCCGCTGGGTGAGCGCGAGGTGCGCGTCGCGATCCACGCGGTCGGGCTCAACTTCCGCGACGTGCTGATCCCGTTGGGCATGTACCCGGACGCGGAGAACGCCCTCATGGGCAGCGAGGGCGCCGGTGTCGTGACGGGGGTCGGCGCCGGTGTGACCACGGTGGCCGTCGGCGACCGCGTGATGGGCGTCTGGCAGGGCGGATTCCGCTCCACCGTCGTGGTGGACGAGCGGGTGGTGGTGGGGGTTCCTGAGGGGTGGTCGTTCGTGGTGGCGGCGTCGGTTCCGGTGGCGTTCGTGACGGCGTTCTACGCGTTGGTGGATGTGGCGGGTGTGCGGGCGGGGGAGTCGGTGTTGGTGCATGCGGCCGCGGGGGGTGTGGGGATGGCGGCGGTGCAGGTGGCGCGGTGGTTGGGGGCGGAGGTGTTCGCGACGGCGAGTGAGGCGAAGTGGGGGGCGGTGCGGGAGTTGGGTGTGCCGGAGGAGCGGATCGCGTCGTCGCGTTCTGCGGAGTTCGCGGAGCGGTTCGGGGCGGGGGTGGATGTGGTGGTGGATTCGCTGGCGGGGGAGTTGGTGGACGCTTCGCTGGGTCTGGTGCGGCCGGGTGGGCGTTTCGTGGAACTGGGGAAGGCGGATGTCCGGGATCCGGCGGAGGTGGCGGCGGCTCATGACGGGGTGATGTATCGGGCTTTCGATCTTGTCGAGGCGGGTCCTGAGCGGTTGGGTGCGATCTTGCGTGAGGTGGTGGGTCTGTTCGAGGCGGGTGTGCTGGAGTTGCTGCCGCGCAGGGTGTGGGACGTGCGGCGGGCGGGTGAGGCGTTCGGGGTGATGAGCCGTGCGCAGCATGTGGGCAAGCTCGTGCTGAGCCTCCCGGCCGACACCTCCTCCGCTTCCCCGGCCTCCGTTCCGCCGGATGCCGTTCCTCCAGTCCCCGTTCCGCCGGATGCCGTTTCTCCGGTCCCCGTTCCGCCGGATGCCGTTTCCCCGGCCTCCGTTCCGTCGGCGTCGGTGCCGGGCGAGTCCGTGGTGCCGTCGCCCGGCGGGTCGTCGGGGTGGGTGCTGGTGTCGGGGGCTTCGGGTGTGTT
>NZ_FMCI01000015.1 GCF_900091845.1 Streptomyces sp. SolWspMP-5a-2 | reverse complement strand
GTTAGCCGTTGTAAGCTCGGGCGGATAGGGGGACGGACGCGCCATGACTCGATCCTCTCAGGCAATCGAGCCTCCATCAGACCCGGAGCGGTGCAAGGCCAAGCTTCGATGCGCGGCCACACGGCGGAACAGCGATGCGCTACGTCGGCCACGCGGCGCCGCCCAGCGAATCGTCGCGTCTATCGGCTGGAAACGGATTCTGAACGTCCTGGAGATGCCTCCTGGCAGCCCGTCAACTTCGCTGCTGCGCTGCGCATATGCCGCTTAGCTGCTGCCGATGACTTTCAGCCACGAATGAGGTTAGAGTGACACAGTGAGACTGGCGATGCTGGCCAGGACACTCGCTAGCTACCTCATGGGTGGTCGTTCACGGCATCTACTCCTGAGTACCCATCTGATGTTCCAGGGCTGTCGGTGCCCTTACCTACGCCCGTACCGACGCTCCCCGCATACCAATCACGCCCAAAGCCAACCTTGTGGCTTCCAATGCTTCCTGAGGACTGATGACACAGCTACCAAAGGCGCTCACCTGGCGCTTGCCAGTCGGCGCTGCAGGTGCCGCCAAACTGGCGTCGTCGATGCTGTACCGCCTTCGGAACTTGGATCAGGCCCTCTCTGCCCAAGCGGACCAGCAACCTGAGCGTGTGACGGAGGGTCTGCGTGCCGCGCGCCACGAAAGAGACGTGCCTCAGGAGGAACATCCGCACACGCTTGTCGGCGCTTGTGCAGTCAAGGTCGGTCGCACGGTGGCATTCACCGAGCGCGACACCGCGAGGGCTAAGCGGGGCACGGCGTACGCGGCGAGCGAAGCTCGCCGCCTGATGACGGTATGGCTTTCTACCTCGTCAATCCATTTGAAAAATCGTTTCTTCGGGGTCCGGACTTCCCTACCCGATGAGTTCTCGGGTACCCGACCTCATTCTGACCACGCGTCCGGGGTGGAGCGCTTGGTGACGGTAGTTGTGCGAAGGCGACTCCGGGCGGATGAGGAAGCGCCCGCGCCAACCCGTTGCGCGACCACCGTCACGCAGGCGATGGGTCCTCTCCTCCGGTTCCGCCTAGCTGCAACCCAGGCGTGGCGCAACGGCCCCGGTCTGGTTGGCGATCTGTTGGCTTTGGAAAAGCTGGACAACCAGGGTCTACGGCGCATTCAGACCAACGACTCGCGGCACGACGGTCGTGCACCTGCTCTCTCAGCGGTTCCTCAGCGAAGGCCGGCGACGTGCTGACGGGTGTGAGGACCCGAGTGCACGACTGTCAACGGGGCAAGCTGGCTGGCCAGCTGCCGGACCCGGCCGCTGCCGTCTCGCGTGCAGTCGCCCCGTTCACAAACCCATCGACGGACCTTCTGGACACCAACCTGCAAGGCTGCGCGTCCCGTGAACAGACATGTAATCCGCCGCCGTGCCGCGGTCCGTCGGCGGGGGCCGAGACCACCTCGGTGGACTCCCCATGGTTCCGTGGCGCCACCAACTTCCAGACGACCCCGCAGGGGCAATGGACGTGGCCGGGAGCCCGGTCAACTGCCCCAAACGACCCGTGCCTGCTGACCGTGAGAGGTTTCGGCCCATGCACACCATCCGCGGCGGACCCGCCCGCATGCCCCCCGAACCGAGGAGTTCCTCATGACCCAGACGTCGCCGCGTGATGGGAGGCAAGCTGTGCCCGCGCCACCCACCGTTCCCGGAGTGAGGCCGATCCTTGCCACCGCGATCGCCAGCTGGGCGGTCAGCGTCGGCGCCGTCGCCTGGGTCGCTCCCACCACGGCAGTAGTAGTGGGGTGCCTGGCAGCTGCCTTCACTGTCACCGGCTGCGTCCTCGCGCTCGCAACACGGCGGCGTGCGATCCGGACCGCCCAGGCGCTGCGCACGGAGCAGCACCGCGTCGCCCGCCTGGAGAACGAACTCGAAGCGCTGCGAACCGACCTGGGCCACGCCGTCCGTCACTCGCTGCCGTGGGCGGCAGAGAGCATCAGGGAACGGGCATCCGCCGACTCGATTCTCGCGGCGGGTCAAGAGCACCTGCCGACCAACCCCGCCGTCCGGGAGTTGGTGGAGGAGGCCGTTCGCGCCATGCACGCGGAACGCCGCCGCTTGATGAGCGTGCTGTCGGTCCTGGAGAGCGGCGCTTCCCGGGTGCAGGCAGCGGTGACCGCTCAGGTCGCTGAGTTGGATCGTCGGAAACTGCCGTACTGGCAGGACAACATCGACGCCGGCGTGCCGCACCACCAAGTCCGTGAGGATCTGGAGGCGCTGGACCGCCTGCTGGCCCCGATGGACCTGCTTGCCCAACGACTCCTGGTCCTTACCGGCGCACGACGCACCGGTCGCCCCTGGCCCCGACCCGTCCCCATCGCCCGAGTGGTCCGCGCGGCGCTGGGCCGCAGCGAGGACTTCACCCGCGTGGTCGCAGCCCTGCCGCCGGTACCGCAGGGCGTGCGAGGGCCCGCCGTGAACGCGGCCATCCACGTGCTCTCGGAACTGGTCGACAACGCGCTGCGGTTCAGCCCCCCGACGACCCAAGTGCACGTCACGGTGGAGAACGCGTACAGCGGGATCGTGCTGCACATCGACGACAGCGGCCTGCCGATGCAGGAAGAAGCGCTGCAGCGCGCCCGCGACACCGTGGACGTGACACGGCCACTGGACATCACCGACGTCTCCGGCAGCCGGCTCGGCCTGGCCGCCGCACGCCTGGCGGGCGAACGCTACGGCATGCGGATCGAGTTCCGCCCCTCCATCACGGGCGGCACCCGGGCAAGTGTCTTCCTGCCGATGCAATGGCTCTCGGCCGTCGCCGACTCCCCGACAGGCCAGACCTCATTGGGCACCGGCGCGACCGCGGGGCGCCGCCCGTCGCTTGTACCCAGTGCACCAGCGACCACCGATCTTGCGCCGCTTCGCGCCACCCACGAGGCACGTCTCACGATCGACCCGGACGCCGAACCCGACGCGGGACCGGTGCCCCTCCCTGTGACTGTACCTGGGGGCGAGCGTCGACTGCCCAAGCGCAGCAGGGGCTCAACCCTCCCCGACCGGCCAGCGGAGCGGACGCCGGACACCGGAACGCGCCTCGCACCGGACGACGCGGCCCGCCGCATCTCCTCATTCCACCGCGCGGTACGGCCCGCACCCCCCGCACCTTCGGACCACACGGAGACCCCATGACCCCCAACTCCCTCTCCTGGCTGATGAACGACTTCCGCGACCGGACGGAGGGCGTCGAGCACGCCCTCCTGTTCTCCCGGGACGGCCTGAAGCTCCATTGGGACGACGGTCTGAACCCGGCTTCCGACGCACCGGCCGCCACCCGCGACCGCGTGGAGTATCTGGCTGCCATCGGCTCCGGCATCGCGGGCCTGGCCGCCGAGGCATCTGACAAGCTGGACTGCGGCGGCGACCCCGACTACATCACCCTGCTGTTCCCCGGGCGTCAGCTGCTCCTGGTCAACGCCGGGCACGGTGCAGTGCTGACGGTGCTGGCAGCGGCCGATGCTGAGCCCGGACTGGTGGGTGCGGAAATGGTCCGTCTGATCGATCGACTGTCGGAACACCTCGGGATTGCGCCGCGGCAGGCCGGGACCCCGGCCTGATGATCGATCCGGATCTGCCCGACCGACTGTTCGTCGCGCTGTCCGGACGCACCGCTCCCGACCCCGACCACGTCTTCGACCCGGTCTCGCTGATCGTGGCCGCGGACCACTCCGGAGCCGGGCTCGGCCTGGAGGAGCGCGCCATCATCCAGGCATGCGTCCGCCCACTCGCCGTGGTCGAAATCTCCGCCCACCTCCGTCTCCCGCTCGGGGCAATAACAGTGCTGCTGTCCGGGCTCCTGCAACAGGGCCATGTCAGCGTGCGGCACCCCAGGACCCACACGGCCGCACGCGTCGGCGGGACCGGCTTCGTCTCGTGGCAGCCCCCCGACCTTCAGCTGCTGGAAAGGACCCTCGTTGCCCTCCGTAACCTCTGACGTGCCTCCACCGCTGGCCGCCACCGCCAGCAGTGGACTGAAGATCGCGGTGGCCGGAGGCTTCGGCGTCGGCAAGACCACCTTCGTCGGCGCCATCAGCGAAATCGCCCCTCTGCGCACTGAAGCGGAGATGACTCGGGCTTCGATCGGCGTCGACGACGTTGCCGCGACCCCCACAAAGACCACGACCACGGTGGCTTTCGACTTCGGCCGGATCAGCCTGGACGACCAACTGGTGCTATACCTCTTCGGCGCCCCCGGCCAGGAACGCTTCGAGTTCTTGTGGCAGCGGCTGTTCACCGGAGCCCTGGGCGCCGTCGTACTCGTGGACACCCGCCGCATCGAGGCATCCCACGCTTCCCTGGACCGGGTCGAGGCCGCCGGACTGCCCTTTGTCGTCGCCCACAACGTTTTCGACGACGAGGACACGGTCTTCGGTCTTGACGCCATCCACGAGAGCCTCGCACTCTCGCCGGACATCCCAGTCATGCGGTGCGACGCGCGAGACCGCACCTCGGTGCGCGACGTACTGGTGCGAACTCTGAACCACGTGCGGCAGGCCGCCGCGCTCCATACCAGCGCATCACAGTGACTCCCCGCCGGATCGATACCGCCGAACCCCCGCTCCAGTCGTCAGCGCTGTCCGGCCCACGGTGCAGACCTGGCCGACCCCGACTTCCCGGCAATTGCCCGATCCCGAATGGAGACGCCGCGCCATGAACGACACGCCCCTGGTCGAGGTGGCGGAGAGCCACCTCGACGCGCCGCGGCTTGGTGACCCGCGCTACGCCGCGGAACCGGCCTCGGTTTTCGCCGAGCTCCGGTCCCGCTACGGACCAGTGGCTCCTGTGCTGCTCGTCGGGGACGTCCCCGCCTGGTTGGTGCTCGGTCACCGTGAGCTCCAGCACGTCACGGCGGACACCGAGACGTTCTCCCGCAACTCCTCGCGCTGGCGGCTGGGCCCGCAGCTCCCACCTGAGTGGCCGCTGTGGCCGATGCTGGGGGGTGGGAGAGGCGGCCGCGCGCTGCTGTTCCTGGAGGGCGAAGAACACCGCGCGCGGTCTGTTGCCGTCTCCCACGCACTGACCGGGGACCTGCTGGAATTCCGCGCCCGCTGTGAGCAGTTCGCCGAGGAGCTCGTTGCGTCCTTTGCAGCGGACGGTGAGGCCGAGCTGATGAGCGCCTACGCGATGCGACTGCCACTCCTGGCAGTGGGATGGGCACTGGGGCTCTCCCCTAAGCAGGGCGAGGACTTGGTTGACAGCGTCACTGCGATGACGGCCGGGGGACCGGACGCCTTCGCGGGTCAGCAACGGCTCCGCGATGTGTTCGCCGAACTGGTCGAACGAAACCGCAAGTCTCCCGGTAGAGACGTCACCGGGCGGCTCTCCACCCATCCAGCGGGCCTGACAGACCTGGAACTGGTCGAGGACCTCGCCGTGGTGGCGACCGCTGGTCACCAGACGACGGGCAACTGGATCGGCAACGCCCTGCGGCTGATGCTCACCGACCCCCGATACACCGACTCCTTCGCGCGTGGCCGCCTCCCGGTCGGACAGGCCCTACGGGAAGTCCTCTGGGAAGACAGCCCGACCCAGGTGGTCGCCGGACGCTGGGCGACCCGCCCGGTCGAACTGGGCACCGCGCGGATCCAGACAGGCGACATGGTGCTGCTCGGCCTGGCCGCGGCCAACCACGACCCGACAATCCGGCCCGCCGACGGCAGCACGCCCCGCGGGTCACAGGCATACCTCTCCTACTCCCACGGCCGGCACGGCTGCCCCGGCCCGGCGCGGGACATGGCGGAGGTCATCGCCGTCGCCGCGATCGAAGTTCTTCTGGACTCGCTCCCGGACATGGCGCTGGCCTGCGCCCCGGAGGCACTGAGCTGGCACCCTGGGGTGTGGCTCCGTGGACTCCAGGCACTGCCAGTCACCTTCACTCCAGCACTTCACGCTGGTCAGGCCCCCGCTCCCTGGGGCTGACAGTGAGCCTTTTCCAACCTTACGTTGAGGCGTGGTGAAGGACGACGACCGCCTTCACCACGTCCGTGATCCGGTTCGTGCTGCAGCGGAGCTTCCGGAGGAGGCGCCACCCCTTGAGGGTGGCCATAGCGCGTTCGTCGAGGCAGCGGATCCTGGCATGGGTGGTGTTGTGACGACGCTTCCATCGCTTGAGGTGACGGCCGCGAAAGGGCACCCGGACAGGCCCGCCGGCTCCCTGGTACGCCTTGTCCGCCCAGCATTTGAGCTCCGGCTCAGCGAGGGCTTCGGTGATCCCATGTTGGCGTGCGGCGGTCAGATCGTGAGTCGAGCCTGGCAGAGCCGACGAGGCCCAGAGCAGGCGTCCGAACGGGTCGGTGAGGACCTGGACGTTCATGCCGTGACGTTTGTGTTTCCCGGAGAAGTACGGGGTGTCGGCGGCGATCCGGTCGATCGGCAGCAGGGTGCCGTCCAGAATCACGAACGCCTTCGTCCGGATCGTCTTCATCGCCTCGGCCAGGGATGGGGCGAGGGCGGCCAGTACGTCGATGGCCTCGCGTATGTAGCGGTAGGCGGTCGCGATCCCGGTACCGAACCCAGCGGCGAGCTGAGCGTAGGTGTCACCACACCGCAGGTGGGCGAGGGTGAGCAGGGCGTGGCGCCCTGGTGCCAGTCGTCGCCACCGCGTGCCGATTTCTCGTCGCCAGGAGAGGAGATGTCCGGCCAGATATCGCAGGGTGCGACTGGACAGGTCGATCGACGAGGGGTAAACAAGCACGCGAGGCTCCTGGCAGCACGGTGGATCTTGGTCGTGACACCGTCTACCAAGAGCTTTGTCTTACGCAGGAGCCCAACTCGCGGCCACTACGCCAGGTTGGAAAAGCCTCCCTCAATGATTTCGCGCGCCGCGGTCATGCGCCGGGGGGCCCAGTGAGAACGATCGCGCTGCGTGGGGCGTCATCGACGCGTTGAAGATGGCGGTGGCGGTCCGCGGTGGCAACGTCGACGGAGTGATCTTCCATGCGGACAGGGGTTCTCAGTACATGTCGGCCGCGTTCGCACAGGTCTGTGACGGTTTCGGGATCCGCAGGAGCATGGGTCGCGTAGGCTCGAGCTACGACAATGCCCTCGCCGGGAGCTTCTGGCAGGGGCTCAAGAGGGAGACGTTGCACCAACAGCTGTTCTCGACGATGCGCCAGGCGCGGCTGGAGATCTTCCAGTGGCTCACCTACTACAACGCCCGCAGGCGCCACAGCGCCCTCAACTACCTCTCGCCAGCCGAATTCGAACAGCAACAGCAGAGACCACGTAAACTCACACTCGCAGCATGAACCCCCGTGTCCACACTCCGGGGGACGCCTCACCCCAGTTCCAACGGCAGGAGTTGCCAGGCGACGTCCTGGTGCAGGACGTAGAGAATGCCCTGCAGACACAGCCGGTCCGGTACTGGTCTCGGCCCCGGTGAACCCTCCGGCCACGGCGGCAGCAACGGTTCGATCAGCGCCCACAAGTCGTCCTCCACTATCCACGGCTGAGACGTCACACATCACGAACGGTCGAATCGTCACATCGGTCACGCCCAGCCAGGCCACCTCAACAAGATCCTTTTACGAGCTCTATGGGTGCGGCGGGATTCTGATGGCGAGGAGGGCCATGTCGTCGTGGCCGTCGCTGGGGTGCTGGTCGGCCAGTGTTTCGAGGATTTCCTGGAGTGAGAGGCGGTTGAGCTGGCCGGCCTTGTCGGCGAGTTGCGACATGGTCTGATCGATGGGTCGTTGTGGGTGTTCGGTGAGGCCGTCGGTGTAGAAGATCACTGTTGAGGAGGGGGGGGCAGTGAACGGGTGTGGTCGAGACGGGGCATCGTGCTGTCTACACCGAGGGGTGGGTCGGGCTGTGCGAGAAGGAAGCGGGAGTCTGTGCCGTGGGTGAGCAGGAGCGGCGGGGGGGTGGCCGGCGGTGCTCCAGCGCATCCTGAAACGGCCCGTGTTCGCGCCGACTGTGTCTGTTTCGGGCTCGAAGCGGGCGAGGCAGAGGGTGGTGACGGGGTTGCGCGTGAGGTCTTCGACGGTGTGGTCCAGCGCTGTCAGGGTCTCTGCCGGTTCCGCCGCGGGGGCGTAGTGGAGGTGGGCGAGGAGCATGTTGCGGATCTGTGCCATCGCGGCGGCGGCCTGGAGGTCGTGGCCTACGACGTCGCCGATGACTGCAGCGACCGCACCGGTGGGCAGGGGAATGGCGTCGTACCAGTCCCCGCCGATGTGCCGGGGAGCGGACGCGGGGCGGTACACGGATGCGCTCAGCAGGGGGCGTACGTCGGACAGACGAGGCAGGAGCATGCGTTGGAAGTGTTCTGCGTCCAGTCGGGTCTGTCGCATGAGGGCGGCGTCGTCGATGGCGAGCCCCGCGGCCTCGGCGAATGCAGCGATCATTGCTTCATCGTGGGCGTCGAACGGCCTGCTGTCTTTTCGCTCGCACAAGTAGAGGTTGCCGTAGACACGTCCGCGGATACTGACTGCGGCCCCCACCATGGAGCGCATCGGCGGATGGCCGGCCGGGAACCCGACGGCTGCCGGGTGCGCGGCGATGTCCTTGACTCTCATCGGCTCCGGATGGGCGATCAGTTGGCCTAGCAGCCCGCGCCCGGTCGGCATATCTGTTCCCGACAGGGCGCGTACCTGTGTCTCGGAAAGACCCAGAGGAATGAGCTCCCGCAGGCGCTCGCCGCGGTCGTCCAGCACACCCAGTGCCCCGTAGCGGGCTTCGACCAGGTCCATGGCCGTTCGGGCGATGAGCCTGAGGACGTCGGAAAGATCCTGATCCCGGCTGATGACCGCTTCGTACAACTCGTGCAGCCGGTTCTGGCCGCGCGCGAGGACGATCAACTGGTCCGCGATCTGTGCCAGTTCCGTCCCCAGCCTCATCCCTCTCTGTGGCACACGGTCGTTGTTGCTCATTATCGAAGAACCACCTGTGTGCGAATGCGGCAGGACATGACACCGGACCAAGCCTGGCAGCTTGCTGCCCGAACTCGGGATATATCCGCTTCAGCGGGCGCGTCTGCCGCGGCGCAGGCCAGCCCCTGCCGTCTCCCGGCTTCTGGACCGCTTGCAGTAGACGGTTCTCAGGGGTCCGGTCAGCAACCGGACGGTGTGGCGGGACAGGTCGATCGGGGACGGGCGGGCAGGCTCGCGAAGCTTCTGGCGGACACGGCTGGTCTTGGTCGGGAACCTGTCTGCCAGGAACTTTGTCGTTGTGCAGGACTGTCCACCTCATGGCCAGCGGGGCCAGCTCGGAAGTGGCTCGCTGGGGTCACAGTCGCTGAGGATTTCCGTCCTGATACGGACGGATCGTTCAGGCGGAGAGGTCGAGCACCCGGACGTCGGTCCCGTCCCAGGCTTTGGGCTGGACGGTGGCGACGCGTGCCCCGTCCGGGCGCTCGGGGCCGGGCATGGCCACATGGCGGGTGTGGCACCAGCCCACAGACCGCTCGTGGCCCGAGGCGGCCAGGACGGCGGCGAGATCGAGCGGATGAAAAATCACCTGGTCGAGCATGCCGAGGTGGCCGGCGAGTCCGATGCGTACCCGGTCCGCTTCGGCGAGTGCGGCCAGCGCCACGTGGACGCGCCAGGCCCCGGACTCGGCGGCCTGGTACAGAAGGCGGGAGGCCAGGACGTTGCCTGAGCCCAGAGCGAGCAGCGTGCTGTCGTCCAGGACCACATCGACAGGGACCACAGGATTCACGCGCCGCCGAGCCGGCGTGTGAGCTCATCGTCCGCTGTACGGTTTTGCTCGGGATCCGGGGCGTAGCCGGAGAGCGCGTGCAGGACTCCGAGGGTCTTCGCGACTTGCTCGTCCCGCTCGCTCTGAGTGAGGGTGTGGGTGGCGAATTCTCCGACGAGCCCCGCGATCGTGGTGCCCTTCTCGGCGGCCAGCATCGCAAGCCGGTCCCGGATGCTGCTCTCGACCTTGATCGTTGTGTGCGCCATGACTGACAGAATACATTGGGTATACCTGCTCGGGGAGGCGATTGCGATAGGCGCCCGCACCTCCCCGGCATGTGGCCGAGGAAACTGCCGGTCAGCGCGATGTGTTCGGCCCCTCAGGCGACGCCCTTGCGCGAGACATGGACGGCGCCGGTCAAGGCAACATGGTCGAGCACCGGGAGCCACCCGGTGGGGAGATGCACTCGCACGGGCCGCGCCGACAAGTGCGGGACTGTCCAGTCCCACAGATCCTCAGGGGACACGGTTCGGGATCACGACACTGAAAGCCTGCCGGAGAACCCAGTCGAACAGCACGGACCGGCTGGATGGACATACTCCCGGCCAGCCAGCCCCAGGAGCGAAACTGCGAAGCAGCGTTGGGGCGGACCCTCCTACGCACCCCACCGATCAGTTCAAGGCATCGCTCCCACCCAATGCGGGCGAGCCTCCGGACAGCACCTGCGGCGTCGACGTCGAGGTTCGGCTGACCGCTGACAGCGCACATTGGAGCGCGACCGTGTTCACGATCGCCGAGGCCGAACGCACCACAGGCAGGTGGTCCCGCACCGGCGTGACCCTGAGCTGCCGATACTAGTGGTGCTCCGATAGCTTCCTGAAACGATCAGTGATCGCTCGTGATGGTTGCGGTTGCTGCCGGTCAGCAACAACCGCGAGCGGGGTGCCGTGCCCGTTGGTGACCAGGCAACCGAACGCTGTCCCGACCCTCTGAGCAGTGGCGCGGCATCGTGACCCGGCCCCTTCGTACTCTCTCCCTGCAAGGTTGTACGTGGCCCTGGTTGGTACAGGCCGAGGCTCACCGATGCCGGCCGCGTCCGTACGGAAGCGGCCAGCATCCTGGGCGGTCTGCCCGCTCATCTGCCCCTTGTCAGAGGATTTCGATGGCCTTGACCTTCGGGGGCCGATTCGGGAAGGAGATCTGGTGCCACCGCCTGATTTTCACCGAATCGCCATTGGCGTCGTAGTAGATCAGGTCGTTGTTCCCGGTGGAGATCTTGTCCACCCACCGGCCGCCGAATGAGGCCTTCCCCCGGTTTGCGTAGCAGTCCACGCGGTCCTTGCCGTCTTTGTGCGACCAGATCTTCAGATAATTCTCACCGCCACGGCAGGCGATGTGGTTGATGGCGAAGGCCTGGCTGGTCGGCATGGTGACGGTGAACGCTGCAGTCGCGGCCAGCGCCACGGTCATGGAACGCGCCACCTTCTTCGTCCTTGAAATCACAAGTTCTCCTTCGTTTGAATACCGAAACGGGAACTCACGTCGCCGCCCGCCAGAGTTCGGCGTCGCGCCATCAACCATACCGACGTCCTCAGCTAGAAATCTAGACCTCACTTTTCTGGCGCCTGAGCCATGCCAGTCCCGTAAAAGTGGATTACACGACAATCCCTTTTGTGAATTCTTCGCGAATCCGAAAGCGCTCTGAGGCGCCGCAACTCCGCCCTCCCCACCGGACCCCCAGCAATTCCGCCCGGCACGGCGGCCTCACGTTCGGCAGCGACGGCACGCGAAGTCGCGGGCGAGCGTCCTGAAACGGCAGCAGGAGGGCTGTCACGCGCCGGGTGGCACAGATCGGGAGGAGCGAGTGCCTCACGGAGGACCTCGGTGACCGTGAACCTTTCCCACCTCACGTCGAAGCGTGGTGAAGGACCAGAACGGCCTGGACGATCGCGGTGATGCGGGTGGTGCTGCAACGGAGTTTCCGCAGAAGGGCCAGCCCTTCAGAGTTGCCATGGCCTGCTCGCCGAGGCAGCGGATCTCGGCGTGTGTGCTGTTGAGCCGACGCTGCCACCGCTTGAGGCGACGACCTCGGGAGCGGGACGCGGATGGGGTGGCCGGCTCCCTGGTACGCCTTGTCGGCCCAGCACTTCAGCTCGGTCGCGGCGAGCGCGCCGGTGATCCCATGGGTCCGTGCGGCGGTCAGGTCGTGGACGGACCCGGCCAGGGCGGGGGAGGCCCACAGCAACCGGCCGAAGGGATCGGTGGGGACCTGGACGTTCATGCCGTGACGCTTGTGTTCCCCGGAATAATTGGGGGTGTCGGCGGCGATCCGGTCGATCGGCAGGAGGGTGCGGTCCAGGATCACGAACGCCTTGGTCCGGATCGTCTTCATCGCCTCGGTCAGGTCGGTGCGAAGGAGGCCAGGACGTCGATTATCTCGCGTATGTAGCGATAGAC
>NZ_FMCI01000287.1 GCF_900091845.1 Streptomyces sp. SolWspMP-5a-2 | reverse complement strand
GAACCTCTTCGTCAACACCCCCGACATCCTGCACGCCTCCCTCCAGCACGGCGGCAGGCCCGCCTTCGAGGTCCGCGCCGTCCTGGCCGCCACCCTCTCCCCCACCTGGGGCGTCTACAGCGGCTACGAACTCTGCGAGAACACCCCCCTGCGCGAGGGCAGCGAGGAGTACCTCGACTCCGAGAAGTACCAACTCCGCCCCCGCGACTGGGAGGCCGCCGCCCGAGAGGGCCGCACCATCGCCCCCCTCATCACCCGCCTCAACGAGATCCGCCGGGCCCACCCCGCCCTGCGCCGACTGCGCAACCTGCGTTTCCACGCGACCGACAACGACGCGGTCATCGCCTACAGCAAGACCACGGGCGACGACACCGTCCTCGTCGTCGCCAACCTCGACCCGCACCGCACCCAGGAGGCGACGGTCTCGTTGGACATGCCGCAACTCGGCCTGGAGTGGGGCGCATTCACGTCGATGCGGGACGAACTGACGGGCGAGACCTACGACTGGGGCAGGAGCAACTACGTACGCCTCGAACCCGGCCGCTCCCCGGCCCATGTGCTGCACGTCATGCGCTAGTCCCGCACCCACCCGCCACCGATCGGAGGGCCACGGCCTCATGACAGTCAACCAGCCCGTCCCGGACACCTTCGAGGACACCCCCGCCAAGGACCGGGACCCGGATTGGTTCAAACGCGCGGTCTTCTACGAGGTCCTCGTCCGGTCCTTCCAGGACAGCAACGGCGACGGCGTCGGCGACCTCAAGGGCCTCACCGCCAAGCTCGACTACCTCCAGTGGCTGGGCATCGACTGCATCTGGCTCCCGCCCTTCTTCAAGTCCCCCCTGCGCGACGGCGGTTACGACGTCTCCGACTACACCGCCGTCCTCCCCGAGTTCGGCGACCTCGCCGACTTCGTCGAGTTCGTCGACGCCGCCCACCAGCGCGGCATGCGCGTCATCATCGACTTCGTCATGAACCACACCAGCGACCAGCACCCGTGGTTCCAGGAGTCCCGCAAGGACCCCGACGGCCCCTACGGCGACTACTACATGTGGGCCGACGACGACAAGCAGTACCCGGACGCTCGCATCATCTTCGTCGACACCGAGGCCTCCAACTGGACCTTCGACCCGGTCCGCAAGCAGTACTTCTTCCACCGGTTCTTCTCCCACCAGCCGGACCTCAACTACGAGAACCCCAAGGTCCAGGAGGAGATCCTGGCCGCGCTGCGGTTCTGGCTGGACCTCGGCATCGACGGCTTCCGGCTGGACGCGGTGCCCTACCTCTACGCGGCCGAGGGCACCAACTGCGAGAACCTGCCCGCCAGTCACGCGTTCCTGAAGCGGGTGCGCAGCGAGATCGACCGGATGTATCCGGACACGGTGCTGCTGGCGGAGGCCAACCAGTGGCCCGAGGACGTCGTCGACTACTTCGGCGACTACCGCAGCGGCGGCGACGAGTGCCACATGGCGTTCCACTTCCCCGTCATGCCCCGCATCTTCATGGCCGTGCGCCGCGAGTCCCGCTACCCCGTCTCCGAGATCCTCGCCAAGACGCCCGCGATCCCCTCGGGCTGCCAGTGGGGCATCTTCCTGCGCAACCACGACGAGCTGACCCTGGAGATGGTCACCGACGAGGAACGCGACTACATGTGGGCCGAGTACGCCAAGGACCCGCGGATGCGCGCCAACATCGGCATCCGCCGCCGCCTCGCCCCGCTCCTCGACAACGACCGCAACCAGATCGAACTCTTCACCGCGCTGCTCATGTCGCTGCCCGGCTCGCCGATCCTCTACTACGGCGACGAGATCGGCATGGGCGACAACATCTGGCTCGGCGACCGCGACGCCGTCCGCACCCCCATGCAGTGGACGCCCGACCGCAACGCCGGATTCTCCTCCTGCGACCCCGGACGGCTCTCCCTGCCGACCATCATGGACCCCGTCTACGGCTACCAGGTCACCAACGTCGAGGCGTCGATGTCGTCGCCGTCGTCGCTGCTGCACTGGACCCGCCGCATGATCGAGATCCGCAAGCAGAACCCCGCCTTCGGCCTCGGCACCTACACCGAGCTGCCGTCGTCCAACCCGGCCGTCCTGGCGTTCCTGCGCGAGCACGAGGACGACCTCGTGCTCTGCGTCAACAACTTCTCCCGCTTCCCGCAGCCCACGGAACTCGATCTGCGCGCCCACGACGGCCTGCACCCCGTCGAACTGATCGGCGGGGTGCGCTTCCCCGCGATCGGCGAGCTGCCGTACCTGCTCACGCTCGGCGGCCACGGCTTCTACTGGTTCCGGCTCACCCGCGTCCCCGCCCGGACCGGTCGGCGTCGTTGAGCCGGCGAAAGGACGCGTGACCATGACGAAGACCGCAACGCTCGTCCCCAGACACGCCGGCACCGCCGGGCCGCTCACCTCGCTGGCCGGGCTGCTGTGCGAGTGGCTGCCCCGGCAGCGCTGGTTCGCGGGCAAGGACCGGCCGCTGACCGAGCTGAACCTGCTGTCGATGACCGAGCTGTTCCCCGGCTGCCTGCACGTCCTGGTCGAGGCCGGGGACTGCTACCAACTGCTCCTGGGCACCCGGGAACGTCCGGTGCCGCACCTGGCGCACGCCCTCATCGGCAGGGCGCAGCAGGGGCCGCTCGCCGGGCTCACGATCTACGACGCGCTCCACGACCCGCGCTCGGCGCGCTTCCTGCTGGAGCGGCTGCGCCACCCCGGCACCGCGGGTCCGCTGCGCTTCGAGGCCGACCCGGCCGTCCGGGTGCCGTCGGGGCTCGCACCGCGGCTGCTGGAGACGGAGCAGTCCAACTCCTCGCTGGTGTACGGCGACGCGTTCATCCTCAAGGTCTTCCGGCGCGTGCAGCCCGGGGTCAACCCCGATCTGGAGGTGCCGGGCGCGCTGGCCGCGCAGGGGTGCGGCCGGGTGCCCGCGCCGGTGGCCTGGTTCCGGACGGCGTACCCGATGGGCGCCACCCTGGGCGTGCTCCAGCCGTATCTGCCGAACGCCCGCGACGGCTGGGCGCTGGCGCTGCGGGCGCTTGCCGCGGGGGACGACTTCACCGCCGCCTCGCACGAGTTGGGCGAGGCCATGGCGGAGGTGCACCTCGCGCTCGCCTCGGCCTTCCCGCGCGGACGGCACGACGACGGCGCGCGGACGGCCGCCGCGATGGCCGAGCGGCTGACCGCCGCGGCCCGCGCGGTGCCCGCGCTGCGGCCCCATGTGCCCGGTCTGCGCTCGGCGTTCGACGCGCTCGGCACCTGCGACCCGGGTCCCGCGGCGCAGCGTGTGCACGGCGATCTGCACCTGGGGCAGGTGCTGCGCACCGGCGGCGAGTGGTTCGTCACCGACTTCGAGGGCGAGCCGTCCCGGCCGCTCGCCGAGCGGCGCGCGCCGCGGTCCCCGGTCCGTGACATCGCGGGCATGCTGCGCTCCTTCGACTACGCGGCCCGCCAGCGCAGGCCCTGGAGCCCGAAGTGGGCCCACCGCTGCCGGGAGGCGTTCTGCGCGGGGTACGCCGGACGCGCCGGGTGGGACCCGCGCGCCGAACCCGCGCTGCTGCGCGCCCACGAGACCGACCGAGCCGTCTACGAGGTCCTCTACGAGGCCCGTCACCGCCCCGACTGGCTCCCCGTACCGATGGCGGCGATCGAGCGTCTCGCCGTAAGAGGAGGCTGACCCCCGTGGCCCTGCGTGACACCTCGCTCCCCGAGCCGTCCGGCCCGCTGACCCCGCGGCCCGGAGCGTGCGGGGCGGCGCCCGCGCTCGCGTCCGACGACCGCGCGCGCCTGCTCGCCGGGGCCCACCACGATCCGCACGCCCTGCTCGGCGCCCACCCGGTGCCGGGCGGGGTCGCGTTCCGGGCGCTGCGTCCCTGTGCCCGGTCGGTGAGCGTCGTCGTCCAGGGGCGGCGCACGGCGCTGCTGCCGGAGGGCGACGGGTTCTTCTCCGGGGTGCTGCCGCTGCCCGAAGTCCCCGCGTACTCCCTGCTGGTGGCCTACCCGGACGGCGAGCACGAGGCGCAGGACCCCTACCGCTTCCTGCCCGCGCTGGGCGAGGTCGATCTGCATCTGGTGCGCGAGGGCCGCCACGAGCAGTTGTGGAAGGCGCTCGGCGCGGAGCCCATGGTCCACCAGGGCGTGACGGGCACCCGGTTCGCGGTCTGGGCGCCGAACGCCCGAGGCGTGCGCGTCACCGGGGACTTCACCTGCTGGGACGGGACGGCTCTGCCGATGCGCTCGCTCGGCTCCTGCGGGGTGTGGGAGCTGTTCGTGCCGGGCGTCGGGGAGGGCGCCCGCTACAAGTTCGAGATCACCGCGCGCCACGGCGGTCGGTTCCTCAAGGCGGACCCGATGGCCCGCGCGACGGAGGTGCCGCCCGCCACCGCCTCCGTGGTGACGGCCGCGCACCACGAGTGGCGGGACGAGGAGTGGATGGCCCGGCGCGGCGAGGTGCCGCCGCACGAGGCGCCGTTCAGCGTCTACGAGGTCCATCTGCCGTCCTGGCGACCCGGGTTGACGTACCGTCAGCTTGCAGACGAGCTGCCCGCGTACGTGCAGGACCTGGGGTTCACGCACGTCGAGCTGATGCCGCTGGCCGAGCATCCGTTCGGCGGCTCGTGGGGCTACCAGGTCACGGGTTTCTACGCGCCGACCTCCCGCCTCGGCACCCCGGACGATTTCCGGTTCCTGGTCGACGCGCTGCACCGGGCCGGGATCGGGGTGATCCTCGACTGGGTGCCCGCGCACTTCCCCAAGGACGACTGGGCGCTGGCCAGGTTCGACGGGGAGCCGCTGTACGAGCCCGGGGACAGCAGGCGGGCCGAGCACCCGGACTGGGGGACGCTGGAGTTCGACTTCGGGCGGACCGAGGTGCGCAACTTCCTGGTGGCGAACGCGGTGTACTGGTGCGAGGAGTTCCACATCGACGGGCTGCGGGTGGACGCCGTCGCCTCGATGCTCTACCTCGACTACTCGCGCGACTCGGGGCAGTGGACGCCCAACGTGCACGGCGGACGCGAGGATCTGGACGCCGTCGCCTTCCTCCAGGAGATGAACGCGACCGTGTACCGGCGGGCGCCCGGGGTGGTGACGCTGGCGGAGGAGTCCACCGCCTGGGACGGGGTCACCCGGCCCACCGACAGCGGCGGCCTGGGCTTCGGCATGAAGTGGAACATGGGCTGGATGCACGACTCCCTCCAGTACATGGCCCACGAGCCGGTGCACCGCAAGTACCACCACCACGAGATGACGTTCTCGATGGTGTACGCCTACAGCGAGAACTACATCCTGCCGATCTCGCACGACGAGGTGGTGCACGGCAAGCGGTCCCTGGTCTCCAAGATGCCGGGCGACTGGTGGCGCCAACGCGCCGACCTGCGCGCCTACCTCGCCCACATGTGGGCCCACCCCGGCAAGCAACTCCTCTTCATGGGACAGGAGTTCGCCCAGGGCGCCGAGTGGTCCGAGGCGCACGGCCCGGACTGGTGGCTGCTCGACCCGGCCTACGGCGCCGAGGCCGACCACCGCGGCGTCCGCGACCTCGTCCGCGACCTCAACACCCTCTACACCGCCACCCCCGCCCTCTGGCAGCGCGACACCGACCCCGCGGGCTTCCAGTGGATCACCGGCGACGCCGCCGACGACAACGTCTTCGCGTTCCTGCGGCTCGACGCGGCGGGCGATCCGCTGCTCGCCGTCTGCCACCTCTCCCCCGTGGTCAGGCACGACTACCGCGTCGGCGTCCCGGACTCCGTCACCGCCTGGCGGGAGGTCCTGAACACCGACGCGGCGCGCTACGGCGGCAGCGGTGTGGCGAGCTGCGCCGGTCCGCTCACGGCGGGCTCACCGGGTGTCCACGGCCGCCCCGCGAGCATCCGGCTCACCCTGCCCCCGCTCGCCACCGTCTGGCTACGGCCCGCCTAGTACCGTGCCCGCCCCCCGGAGTGGGCCGCGAGGTCGCGTTCCAGGGCGTCGAGGGCCAGCCGCGCCTCGGCGATGCGGTCCCGCAGCGGCTCCTCGGGGCCGATCGCCGGGCGGA
This sequence comes from Streptomyces sp. SolWspMP-5a-2, assembly GCF_900091845.1. Lineage (GTDB taxonomy): Bacteria > Actinomycetota > Actinomycetes > Streptomycetales > Streptomycetaceae > Streptomyces > Streptomyces doudnae. The sequence continues at coordinate 30,566 of NZ_FMCI01000287.1, read as the reverse complement.
GTTCCTCCCGTTCCGATTCGCGGGCCTCGTCGAGGGAGGTGATGACCACCCCGATGAGGACGTTGACCAGGACGAACGAGGCGAGCAGCACATAGGAGGCGTAGTAGAGGATGCTCCAGCGCGAGACCTCGAGACCGGCGTGCACGGCGTCCCCGATGCCGTCCAGGGTCATCAGCAGGAAGAGGGTCAGCACCGCGCGGCCGATGGAGCCGTAGTGCTGCGGGTCGGCGCGGCCGAAGAAGACCCAGCCGACCATCGCGTACACGTACAGCAGCAGCGCGCCGACCAGCAGGAAGCTGAGGGTGCCGGGGAGGCTGCGCACCACCGCCGCCAGCACGATGCGCAGTTGGGGCAGGAAGCGGGCGGTGCGCAGCACCCGGGCCAGCCGCAGCAGGCGCAGGATCGTGGTGTTCTCGCGCACCAGGGGCAGGAAGGCGCAGAGCACCACGGCGAGGTCGAAGAGGTTCCAGGGGTCCTTCCAGAAGTCGCGCGGGCGGTCCGCGTGGGCTCCGAGCCGGACCAGGATCTCGGCGGTGAAGGCCGCGAGGCAGGTGTGCTCGGCCAGGCGCAACGGCCGGTGCCACTGCGCGGCGAGCCCGGAGTAGGTCTCCAGGCCAAGCAACGCCGCGTTCAGGACGATCACGACCAGGACCGTCACCGCGAACCAGCGTTCGTCGGTGCGGGCGCGGCACCATCGCGACAGGTCGTGACGGGTCGACCGTAACTGAATCTCGGTCAACGGGACTTGCTGCTCCGGCATGTCGGGTGTTCGCCTTCCAGGAAAAATTTCTACAGCACTGTAGATGCCGGAAGGACGGGCCGGACGCGCGGCCCGGCATCTGAGCCGGGCGTCAGCTCAATTGTCGGATCACGACTCCGACCGGTCCCGCCTCGGCTAGATTCGAGCACCGCCGAAACGGTTCGCGTCGGCGGAGCCCCACCCGTACACGTCAGGAGCAGCGCATGTGCGCCTACGCCCTCGCTCCCACCCCCCTCTCGCCCCTGACCGGCGGACTCGCCGACAGTGTCTTCGAGACGGCGGTCAGGACCCCCGACCTCCCGGTGCTCGCCCGCAGGCCCGCGCCCGGCTCCTCCGTCTGGGAGGAGGTCTCCGCCGCCGAGCTGCGGGACGAGGTGGTGGGTCTGGCCAAGGGGATGATCGCCTCCGGGATCTCCCCCGGGCACCGGGTCGCGATCATGGCCAGGACCCGGTACGAGTGGACGGTCCTGAGCTACGCGCTGTGGGCGGTGGGCGCCGAGGTGGTGCCGATCTACCCGACCTCCTCCCGGGACCAGGTCGAGTGGATCCTGCGGGACGCCAAGTGCGTGGCCGTGGTGGTCGAGGACGAACAGGCCGTCATGACGGTCGGATCGGTGTGCGGGGCGCTGCCCCTGCTGCGCCACGTCTGGCAGTTGGACTCGGGTTCGCTCGACGATCTGACGGCCGGCGGCGCGCTGGTGCCGATGACGACGGTCGACTCGCTGCGCCGGATCGTGCTGCCGGACTCGACGGCGGTGATCGCATACACCTCGGGCACCACGGGCCGCCCGCTGGGCTGCGCGCTCAGCCACCTCAACCTGGCCAGCTCCTGCGACACGCTCCTGGAGGGCTGGAGACAGACGGCCGCCCCGCCGGGCGAGCAGGGGGCGGTGCTCGCCTTCCTGCCGTTCTCCCACGTGTACGGCCTGATGATCCAGAACCTGTGCGTCCGCGGCGGCCTGCTGATGGGCCACGAGCCGGATCTGAGCGACGAGGCGCTGGCCGCCTCGCTGCGCTCGTTCCGGCCCACCTACTTCTACGCGGTGCCGTCGGTCTTCGAGAAGATGTACAAGACCTTCCTGCACACCGCCCAACAGGACGGCCGCGGGGCGCTGTTCGAGCGGGCCGCGAGCACCGCGCGGGACTTCGCCGCGGCCCTGGAGCGGCAGCGGCTGGGCGAGGGCTCGGGCCCCGGGCTCGATCTCCGGCTCCAGCACGCCCTGTTCGAGCGGACGGTGTACCGCAGGCTCCGGACGGCGTTCGGCGGCCGGGTGGTGCGCGGCACCTCGGGCGGATCGCCGCTCAGCCGTGAACTCTCCCATTTCTTCGAGGGCATCGGCATCTACGTCAACGACGGCTACGGGCTGACCGAGACCGGCGGCGGGGTCACCATGCAGCCGCTGGGCCGGGAGAAGTCGGGGACGGTCGGCCAGGCGCTGCCGGGTGTCGACCTGATGCTCTCGGACGACGGCGAGGTCATGGTCCGCGGGCGCACCGTGTTCCAGGGCTACCTCAACGAGGAGGCGGCGACCCGGGCGGTGCTGCGCGGCGGCTGGCTGGCCACCGGCGACCTCGGCTGGCTGGACGCCGACGGCTATCTGACGATCACCGGGCGCACCAAGGACGTCCTGGTCACGACGAGCGGCAAGAGCGTCGCCCCGGCCGCCCTGGAGCAGCGGCTGCGGATGCACCCGCTGATCCATCAGGCGGTCGTGGTGGGCGACAACCGGCCCTGTGTGGGCGCGTTGATCACCCTGGACCCCGAGTTCCTCGCGTACTGGCGCGGTTCGCTGTCGCTGCGCAGCGACACGCCGAGCCGGGAGGCCCGGGAGGAGAACGCGCTGCGCGAGGAGATCGGGCGGGCGGTGGCCGCGGCCAACAGCACGGTCTCGCGGTCCGAGTCCATCCGGGTCTTCCGGGTGCTGGCGCAGCCGTTCGGGCTGGCCAACGGGTTGCTGACCCCGTCGATGAAGCTGCGCAGGGACGCGATCGCCGCGCACTACGCGGCGGAGATCGACTCGATGTACCAGGCCCGCACCCGGGCCCCGCGGCCGAACGTGCCGGAGGAGCCGCCGGGTTGGGACGAGACGGACGACGTGTTCCGCTGACCGGCCGCCGCGCGGGGCGGCCGGTCAGCCCCGGTCGTGGACGTCCGCGCCGGTGGGCACGGAGCGCAGCGGCACCAGGACGTCGATGGTCTTGCCGCCGCCGGGGCGCCGTTCGACGGCGACCTCGACGGCCAGGCGCAGCACGAGCGGCCAGCCGTACCCGCTGACCCGGTGCCCGGGGGGCGCGGCGCCCGCGGAGCTGCGCGGCGCCGCCTCGCTGTGGTCGTGGACGAGCAGCCGGACGCCCGCGTCGGCCACCTCCACCTCGAATCCGGCCAGTCCGCCGCCGTGCCGGATGGCGTTGGTGACCAGCTCCGACACCACCAGCAGCAGGTCGATGACGTCCTCGTCGCGGGCGGTGCGCGACGGTGTGTTCCATTCCTCCCGCACCACCGCGCGCGCGTGGGCGCGGGCGGTGGCCGCGGTCGCCACCCCCGTGTCGGCCGTCGCACCTCCCGGGGGCGGTCCCGACAGCGCGGCCGGGCGCACGGTGTCACTCACCGTTCCGTCACTGCCCGGGGCGCCTCCATTGCCGTCACGACGTCATCGGTGAAGACGAAGTACCCCGTGGTGCCAGTCACCTCAAACAGCCTTTCGATGCTCTCGTTGAACGGTCCCGCCACCACCATCGGCCGGCCGGCCAGCCGGTGGGCCTCCTGCTCCTCCAGCAGCACGTGCAGGATCGAGGAGTCGGCGAACTCCGTTGCGGACAGGTCGACGACGGTACACACCGACACCGACCGCCGGGCGGTGCGCAGCGCCGCCTCCAGCAGGGGCGCGCTCTCCGCGTCGACGTCACCCCGTACCCGTACGACGACGCCGCCGTCCTCCGGGTGGCAGGTGACGGTGCTCTCCCGCTCCTCCGCCATCTCGGTCTCCCCTCGTTCAGGAGGCCGGGGTCCGCTGCCCCGGCAGGTCCCGGTAGTACGCGGCGACCCGTGTCAGGTAGTCGGGGTCGAGGGTCTCGCTGTCGGTCTCGAACCGGGGCGCCCCCTTCACCTCGGACCTGGTGCAGGCCACGGTGATGGTGCGGTTCTCGGTGTCGATGCCCGTCACGGTACCGGCCGGGACGAGGACACTGCGGCCGAACGCCCACACCGCGGTGTCGACCACCAGGTGCAGCATCCCGGCGGGGTCGGCCTCACGCTCCGCCACCCCGATGGTGCCGTCCGTCGAGTCGACGGTGTACCCGGTCAGGTCCTGTCCCTCCACATGGCCGGTCGTCGGTGCGTAGGACCAGATGCTGTCGGCGCTCACGCGGCTCCTTCCCTCACGTACGGTTGCCGAGCCGCCGGTCGGGCGGCTCCACAGCACCGCCTACCCTGGTCTTTCGCTCGCACGCTGGCCGCCCCTGATCTCCCCCCGGGCGGCCTAAGAGGCCCGCCGCGGCGCTCCGCCGGGGCCGGAACGGGTCAGCCGGTGCCGGGGCGTTCCTGGTCGCCGGACTTCCGCACGGGGGCGGTGAGGTACTCGTGGGTACCGGTCAGGTCGAGCAGCCGGTCGACACAGGTGGGACGTTTTTCCAAGGTCAACCGCGCGCCCAGCCGGTCCGCGCTGCGGCGGATCTGCAGCAGCGCCGAGAGCCCCGAGGAGTCGATGCACCGCAGTCCCGCCAGATCCAGGCGCAGCCACCGCGGGGGCGGCTCCGCCGCCGCGCCCGGGGTGAACAACCACGTGACGAGAGCGGTGAGTTCGTCGTGGTTGTCGAAGTCCAGATCGCCGTCGACGCGAACCTGGACCGCGTCGGGTCCGCGTTCGACGGTGAGTCCGAACGACGACGGGTGAGGGTGGGTCATGCGGCGGGTCCTGATCCGGGAGGGTGTGGCGCCGGCAGCAGGTGGTCCAGGGCCGCGCGCGCCTCGTGGAGGATCCTGGAGGCGCGCGGGAAGTCCTGGAGCTGCCGGCCGAGGAGGGCGAGGGCGGGGTCCAGTGAGCGGGCGGGCACGGAACGGGCGTCGAGGACCCCGGCCGTCCAGCGCAGGAAGCGCGGCAGGAACTCCGGGTCGTCCACGTAGAGGGCGACGGCGAGGTGGTCGACGATGTGGCCGATGTCCTCGGCGGTGCGCTCGCGCTGCTGGTGGGTGTAGGAGCGCATCGGCGGGTAGCGCTCCTCCAGCCGGGCGAGGGTCTCCTTGACGAGCTGGCGCCGGGTGGAGACGACCATCGTGTACTCCTGGTCCGCCAGGTGCGGCAGTCCGGACACGGCGCGCCGGTCGCAGCTCAGCGGGTCGGGCCGGTCGAGGCCGCGGGCCAGGACGTCGACGGCGGCGCGGGCGTCGGGCGCCCAGGCGTCCGCTCCCAGGGTCCTGGCGTAGCGGCCGTCGGGGCCGAAGGCGGCGCCGCCCGCGAGCACCGGCACGCCGACCGCCTGACAGGCGGTGATGGCGGTGTGCGCGGTGGGCAGGTGGAGCGAGAACGTCGCGGACAGGGCGACCGTCCGGGCGCCGGTGCGGTGCAGATGGCTCACCAGGTGCGGGACCGGGACGTGGGCGCCGAGGAAGTCGACGCGCAGGCCGTGGCGGCGCAGCACCTCGGAGAGCAGCCGGGCGGGCAGCGCGTGCCACTCGCCGTCCACGCACACCACGGTGACCCGGGTGCCGTGCGGCTCCGGGGGGCGGTGGCGGGGGTGGTGGCCGAGGGCGGCTATGACGCGTTCGTGGATGGCGGTCGCGGCGTGCTCCTGGGCCACGGTGAGGCGGTTGGCGGCCCATTCGGCGCCGACCCGCGCCTGGACGGCCGCGATCACGTCCAGGAGGGCCGACTCGACGGGGAGTCCGGCGTCGACGGCGCCCACGACGGTGTCGGAGGCGCGGTACTCGTCGCCGTCGCGCACGGCCTGCCAGAGGGCTTCGCGGACGTGGTCCAGGTCGGGGGCGGCGGTGCGCTGCACGTCGGTGGCCGTCACGCGGTGTACCTGCCGCGGGTGTGGCCGTCGACGGCGCTGAGGTGGGCGTGGCGCGGCGCGGTGACGGCCACCAGCGCCATGTCGTCGTGCCGGTTGCGGCCGACCCACTGCTCGGCGAGCATCCGCACGTGCGCGACGACGGCCTCCGCGGGCATTCCGGCGCAGTGCGCGAGGGCCTCCTCGACCCGCTGCTGGCCGAACATCTCGTCGCCGAGGGGGCCGCCGCGCGCCTCGGTGATGCCGTCGGTGAACAGCAGGCACGACTCGCCGGGTGAGAGGTCGATGTCGGCGGTGGTGGAGGAGATGTTGCGGAAGACGCCGACCAGGGTGCCCCGGGTGGGGGTGGTCTCGACCCGGCCGTCGGCGCGCACGATGAGCGGCGGCGGGTGCCCCGCGCTGGTGACGCGCAGGCGCACGGTGCGGCCGCGGCGGGCCACCGAGGCCAGCAGCAGGGTGGCGAACCGGGTGTGGTGGGAGCCGATCAGGGCGCTGTTGAGGAGGCCGAGGAGGCGCTGGTGGTCCTCGGAGAGCGGCAGCAGGGCGTGCAGGGTGTTGCGGATCTTCCCGGTCATGACGGCGGCTTCCAGGCCCTTGCCGCAGACGTCGCCGAGGACGACCAGGGTCTCCTGGCCGGGGTCGGCGCCCGGGTGGACGTCGTAGAAGTCGCCGCCGACGTGTTCACCCTCGCCCGAGGGCCGGTAGGCGCCGGCGAACTCCACGCCGTGCACCTCGTGCAGGGTCGGCGGGAGCAGTTCCCGCATCAGGGTGGAGGTGATGGCCGCCTGTTCGGCGTACATGCGGGCCGCGGAGAGGGCGGCTCCGGCGCGGGCCGCGAAGAGGCGGGCGAAGATCTCGTCGCTCTCGGAGAACGCCTGCCGGGTGTCGGGGCGCAGCAGGACCAGGGCTCCGGCGGGGACGCCCTGGCCGGGGAGCGGGGTCACGACGGCGGAGCCGACCGGGCCGTGGAAGTCGTCGGGGACGAGCCAGTCGGGGATGCCGGCCGGGTCGATCCAGCGCGAGGGGACCGGCGGGAAGCCGCTGAGGGCCTCGCTCAGGCCGGGCACGGTCGCCGGGTCGCAGCGCACCGTCCGGTGGACGGGGCTGCCGCCCTCCAGGCAGGAGGTGACGGGGAAGCGGTGGCCGCGGGCCGGGGCGACGACCACGGCGGCCTCGGCGAGGTGCCCGGCGGCCAGGGTCGCGGTGACGTCCATGCAGCGTTCGAGATTCAGCGAGGCCAGCAGGGCGCTGGAGGCGCGCGCGAGGAAGGCGGTGCGGCGGCGTTCGCCGTCGAGGGCGGCCTCGGCGAGGCGCCGGTCGGTGTCGTCGACGAGCCACCACAGGACGTCCCCGTCGGGGGTGCGGCTGGAGTGGGCCTCGAAGGTGCGGTCGCCAAGGCTGCCGTGCTCGGTCCCCGCGGCGTTCTGGCGCGGGACGGTGGGCAGGAGCCGGTCGTGCGCGTCGGCGATCCAGGCCGGGGCGACGTCCCGCAGACGGGTGCCGCTGACGGCGTCGGGCAGCAGGGCGGCGGCGGCCGGGTTCAGGTCGATCACGTCGCCCTTCGGATCCGCGAGCAGCACCGGGTAGGGCGCGGAGTTCCAGGCCGCGCCAGACGGTGTGCCCCGCGGAGCGGGAGGGGAGTGCTGGTGTGTCGTCACGTGTGAGGCACGCTTCCGCGCGCCCACCACCTTTCGGCCGACTACGAATGTTTCCTTACGACAACTCTCTCTCGCGGGCCGGGAGGGAGCAAGGGGCACCGGGCGCCGCCGACCCCTTCGCGGACGCGCACACCCCTTGTGAACTGCGACGCAGCGGCTCGGTGTTCACTCGAACGGGCAGTTGCGGACGCTCGGGTCCAAGCCGTGTCGCATCCAGCCTGAGCGGGACGTACGGAGACACGGTGCGCATGGTGTGAGGGTTCCGGGGTAATCGCGTTGGCGCCCTGGAAGACATCACGTCGAAGAATGAGGTACCCGTGTCCATCGCCCAGAATCCCCTGTCCGTCGAGGTCACCCTGCCGCGTGAGGACGTCGCCCTGATCGTGGTGGAGGGATACCTGGACATAGACACCGCCACGGAGTTCCAGCACCACCTCGCCAATCAACTCCACCACGGACGCAGGCACTTCCTGATCGATCTCTCGGGCGTGCCGTTCATGGACTCCTCGGGGATGAACATCGTGCTGCGGATCTACCAGGAGGTCCGGGAGATCTCCGGCAGCGTCCACATCATCTCCCCCGCTCCCGCGGTGCGCCGGGTGCTCGATCTGACCGGCGTGAGCATCACCGTGCCGGTGTCGGACAGCCTCGACGCGGCGCTCGGGCGCGTGGACGCGTCCCCACAATAGTTGTCGTTTGACAACTGTGCGGGCGAGGCAAGAGAGTGACGTCGCACAGCGCGCGGGAGGGGCCGAGGATGCACCGGTGGGAGTCCACCGCCGAGCACGCCGGACCTCCCGCGTCCGCCGCTCAGGCGGTCCGTGCGGGCGGCGCCTTCTCGTCGGCGTCCCCATGGATCTGCGCCGCGGCCGCGAGGCAGAACGCCTCCAGGCCGCTCAGCAGCGCGGACCGCTGCGCGGCCGGCATCTGTTCGAGGACCGACGTCAGCGCCGTCTCCCTGCGGGAGCGCAGATCGGTCAGGAACGCCCGGCCCCGGCGGCTCAGGTACAGGCGCAGCTCCCGCTTGCTGGTGCTGGCCGCCCGGCGCTCCATGAACCCCACGGCCTGGAGCCGGTCGCAGAGCCGACTGGTCGACGGCGGAGTGGAACCCAGCGCGTCGGCGAGCGTGCGCAGGTTGATTCCTTCGTTGTGTTCCAAGATGAAGAGGACACGCAGCTGGGAGGCGGAGACCGGCGCCGTCGAGGCGCGACCCCACAGGACTTCGAGAAGTTCCGCCGCCTCCGAGGTCACACGTGCCACCTCCTCGGGCTGCGGGCGCTGGTACGAGGACGTCACGCTGCCACTCTGGCAGGCTTCCGCACCGCTGTCAGGTCACCGGGCCCCGCGTCCTGTCCCGGCCGGTGCCTCACACAACGGACGGGCATGGCCGCCGAGAGCCGATCCGCACGGCGCACACGCCCCCGAACGGAATGGTGAAACCGAGAACGTGAACAGATTCGTGGCCGTCGAGAGAGCCCTGCGCAGCGCGGCTCCGCACCTGCTCCCGACGGCCGTCCGAGACGCCCTGCGCGCCGGGTACGGCGTGCTGGACTCCGAGCTCCTGATGGCCGACTACGGGATGGCCGTGCTCCAGCCGGTGCCCGACTCGCCGGGTCCCGGGGAGCCGGTGCCGCTGCACGGCAGCACCGAGGGCCGCGCCTTCGGCTCGCAGGACCCCGTCCTGGAGAAGGCCGTCGACGGGCGGGTCCGCGCCCACCTCCCGGTCACCGTGCGCGGCGACCGGCTCGGTGTGCTCACTGTCACACTCGCCTCGGTCGAGGAGGCACAGGCCGGGCTGCCCGAACTCGCGGAGCTGGCCGGGGTCCTGGGCCACGAGATGACCGTCGCCGAGCGCGACACCGACGTCTACCACCAGGCGCGGCGCCGGGACCGGCTCACGCTGGCCGCCGAGATGCAGTGGCAGCTGCTGCCCGCGCGCTCCTGCACCCGCCCCGAGTACGCGCTCGGCGCCCAGCTGGAGCCCGCGTACGCCATCTTCGGGGACAACTTCGACTGGTCCACGTCGGCCGACCGGCTGCTGCTGTACATCACCAACGGCATGGGCGAGGGCATCGACGCCTCGCTCCTGACCAACCTGGGCATCAACGCCCTGCGCAACGCGCGGCGGGCGGGCATCCCGATCGCCGACCAGGCCGCCCTCGCCGACCAGGCGATCTACGCGCATTACCGGGGCCAGGAGTACCTCTCGGTGCTGATGATCGACCTGGAGCTGTCCACCGGTCTGATGCGGGTGGTCGACGCGGGGTCGCCGCAGATGCTGCGGCTGCGCGAGCGGACGGTGACGGCCGTCGACTTCGAGGCGCAGCTCCCGCTGGGCATGTTCGAGGAGACCGACTACACCGCGCAGGAGTTCCAGTTGGTCCCCGGCGACCGGCTGGTCTTCGTCAGCGACGGGGTCCACGGGGTCGCGGGACCCGGCGGCGAGCGGTACGGGGAGCGGGCGCTGGCCCGCGCCATCAACTCGACGCGGCTGCTGCCCGCGGCGGACATGCCGGGCGCGGTGCTGCGGGAGCTGACCGGTCACCGGGGCAGCCCCGACCCGGACGACGACGCGCTGGTGGCCTGCCTGGACTGGTTCGGCACCACGGAGGAAGCACAGGCGTAGGGCGGATCCGCCCGCGCGGGCCCCGGCCGCCGAACACCGATTCCCCGGTCGCACGCCAGTCGTCGCGCGGGGCCTCCCGGAGGACGGCCCCGGCGGACCACGTGCCGCCGGGCACGCGGGCGCGGCTACAGTTGACGCCCGGCAATGGTCGCGCGCACCGCTCCTGACCGGCAGCGGGACCGGCGCGGCAGCACACGGACGACGCGAGCGAGGAGTGAGCAGGTGCCGGAGCAGGAAGCGGCGGAGCAGTACGGGACACCGGCCCGCGAGGTCGGGGAGTTCCTGCGGCGGCGGCGTGCGCAGATCGCCCAGCGGTGGGCCGACGAGTCCCTGTTCCGCACGGTGTTCACGGTCTCCCGCGACGAGGCGGTGGAGTCCGGCCTCGCTGTGGTGGAGGCGCTCGCGGCGGTGGCCGACGGCGGCCGGGTCCAGGACTCGGACGCGGCGGGCTTCGACGTCGTCCGGGAGCGGCTGGCCCGGATGGGCGCGTCCAGGTCCCGTGCGGGTCTGTCCACGGCGCGGGTGTCGACGGAGGTGGACGCGCTGCGTCCGCCCGCCGAGGACCTCCTCGTCGCCGACCTCCCCGACGCCCCCGAGCGGGTGGTGCGCGACTGCGTCACGACGCTGACCGTGCTCATGGGCACCCTGCGCCTGGTCGTGCTGGAGACGGTGCTGTCGGAGGGTCAGGAGCTGATCGAACGGCAGCGGTTGCAGCTCCTGGAGGTGGCCACGCCGGTCATCGAGCTGTGGGACGGCGTGGTGGCGGTGCCGCTGATCGGCACGCTGGACAGCGCCCGCAGCCAGGTCGTGATGGAGTCGCTGCTGGAGGCGATCGTCGACCAGCGGGCCCGGTTCGCGATCCTCGACATCACCGGGGTGCCGACGGTGGACTCGCTGGTGGCGCAGCACCTGATGAAGACGGTCGCCGCGGCGCGGCTGATGGGCGCGGAGTGCGTCGTCTCCGGCATCCGGCCCGCCATCGCCCAGACCATCGTGCACCTCGGTCTCGACCTCGGCACCGTGGTGACCCGGGCCAGCCTCGCCGACGCGCTGGCCTACGCGCTGCGCGAGTCGGACACCGGTCGGGCGAGCGCGGGGCCCGGCGGTTCGGGGCGCCCGTGAACGACGGCCCCTACCCGCACTCGGCGGGCCAGGTCCCGGTGCTGCGGCTGGGCGACGTCCTGCTCGTCACCGTCCAGGGCGACCTGTACGACAGCACGGCCCAGCGGCTCCAGGACGACATCGGCGCGGGCGTCGCGGCGGGCGGGGTGACCGGGGTGGTGATCGACATCTCCGGCGTGGAGGTCGTCGACTCCTTCCTGGCGCGGGTCCTCGCCGAGATCGCCGCCGGGTCGGCGCTGCTGGCGGCGCGGACCGTGGTGTCCGGCATGCGGCCCGCGGTCGCCATCACGCTGGTGGAGCTGGGTCTGACGCTGCCCGGCCTGGAGACCGCCCTCGACACCGAGGCGGCTCTGGCGCTGCTGTCCCGCGGGACCGGCGGGACGTTCCGGGAGCCGCGCTGATGGAGACGTCGACGGGGGTCGGGGCCGACCTGCCGATCCGCTCGGACACGGATCTGATGTGGGTGCGCCAGCACGTGCGGCAGGCCGCAGCGCAGCTCGGTTTCGGGCTGGTCGCGCAGACGAAACTGGTCACCGCGGCGAGCGAACTGGCCCGCAACACGCTGGTGCACGGCGGCGGCGGCCGGATGGAGTCGGCGCCGCTCGGCCAGGGGCGGGCGCGCGGACTGCGGCTGTCCTTCCACGACGAGGGGCCCGGCATCCCCGATCCGGAGCGCGCGCTGACCGACGGCTACACCTCGGGCGGCGGTCTCGGCATGGGGCTCGGCGGAGCCCGGCGGCTGGTGCACGAGTTCTCCATCGACAGCGCGCCCGGCCGGGGCACCACCGTCACGGTGGTCTCCTGGGCGGCCGCGCCTCCGCGCCCGCGTGAGGAGTCCTGATGCCCCGTCTGTGGGACGTCCCGGTGCACGACTCGACCCGGGTGCGGGACGCCCGGGTGGCCGCCGAGGAGGCCGCCGCGGCGGCCGGGCTGGACGCGGCGCGGACCGCGGACGCCGCGCTGGTCGCCACCGAGCTGGCCACCAACCTGCTCAAGCACGCCAGGGGCGGCAGGCTGGTGCTCGACGTGGTGCCCGCGGCCGGTCCCGGCGGGCCCGCCGCCGCGACGGCGGTGCAGATCGCCGCGCTCGACCACGGCCCCGGCATGGCCGACGTCGCGACGGCCCTCGGGGACGGGTTCTCCACCGCGGGCTCGCTCGGGGCGGGCCTCGGCACCTGCCGCAGGCTCGCCGACGACTTCACGGTGCACAGCGTGCCGGGCCGGGGCACGGTGGCGGTGGCCCGGGTGGGCGCCGCGGGCGCGGACGGCACCGGGGGGCGAGTGCGGGTCGGCGGGCTCAACGTGCCCTACGCCGGGGCGGACCACTCGGGGGACGCCTGGACGTGCGTGGCCGACGCGGACCGGGTCACGCTGATGATGGCCGACGGGCTCGGGCACGGTGTCGAGGCGGCCCGCGCCTCGACGGCCGCCGTCGAGGCGCTGCGCGGCGCCGCCCTGCTCTCCCCCGCCGCCGCCCTCGCCCGCCTCGACACGGCGTTGCGCGGCACCCGGGGCGCCGCCGTCGCCGTCGCCCAGCTCGACGGCGGGGTGCTGCGGTTCGCGGGCGTCGGCAACATAGGGGCACGGCTCAAGGAGGGCGACGACTGGCGCCCCCTGCTGTCCCGGCCCGGCATCGTGGGCGTGCACCGGCCAGGCACCCTGCGCGAGACCGAACTCCCGTGGGACGGCGACCGGTTGCTGGTGCTGCACAGCGACGGACTGCCCAGCCGCTGGGTGCCGTCGGCCGACCCCGGGCTGCTGCGCGGCGACCCGGCCGTGCTGGCCGCCGTGACGATCCGGGACGCGGGCGGCCCGGCCAGCCCGGTGCGCGACGACACCGCCGTCGCGGTGCTGAGCCCGCCCGCCCGGGACCGGCGATGAAGCGCGTCCTGCACATCGCGTCGCCCACCGACGCGGCGCTCGCCCGCATCACCACCGCCCGGCTGGCCGCCGCGCACGGGGTGCCGACCCTCGAACGCACCCGGCTCGCCACCGCGTTGAGCGCCCAGTTGCGGGCCTGCCTCACCAAGGGCGGCCGGTGGCGGCTCACCCTGGAGACCGACGGCGTGGAGGAACGGGCGCTGCACGCCGTCGTCGTCCCTGCGGACGCGGAGCAGCCGGCCGTCCTGCCGCCGTGGCGCACGACCGTCATCTCCACCCGGGAGGGCGTCGCGCCGGACGGCGCGGACGGTCCCGCCGGGCTCGCGGAGGCGCTCCTGGGCGCCGACGAGGACACCGCCGTGGTGCTGGAGAAGCTGCGCCAGCAGGAGGAGCTGGCGGAGTTCCACCGCGAGGAGCTGCACCAGACCAATCAGGGCGTGCTGGCGCTGCACGCCGAGCTGGACGCGGCGGGGCGGGCGCAGGAGGAGGCGTTCGCGGCGGAGCGGCACGCCCGCGAGGAGGCCGAGAACGCGCGCCGCAGGCTGCGGTTCCTCGCCGACGCCAGCGCGGTCCTCACCTCGTCCCTCAACCACGAGGCGATCGTGCGCAGGCTGCCGGGACTGCTGGTGCCCGAGTACGCCCGCACCGTCGACGTGTGGCTGGCCGACGGCGAGGACCGGGTGCCCGAGCCGGACCGCCCGGCCGCGGTGGCGATCGCGGCCCGCACCGGCCGCCCGCAGTACGCGGGCCCGCGCCCCGGCGGGCTGCCCGGGGTGGTCGACCAGCCTCCGTCCGGGACCGACCGGGGACGGCCGCTGCTGTGCATCCCGCTGCCCACCCCCCGGGCGCCGCTGGGCGTGCTGACCCTCACCCCGCCCGGCGAGCACTGGGACCCGGACGACGCGGTGATGCTGATCGAGCTGGCCAGGCGGGCGGGCACCGCGATCGACAACGCCCGCCGCTACGAGGTCAACCGGGACATCGCCGAGACCCTCCAGCGGGCCCTGATGACCGACCTGCCCACCACCCCGGGGCTGCGGGTCGCGGCCCGCTACCTGCCCGCGACGCACGGCCTGAACGTCGGCGGCGACTGGTACGACGCGTTCCGGCAGCCGGACGGCAGCCTGATCGTCGTCATCGGGGACGTCACCGGGCACGGGCTGCGCGCGGCCGTCATGATGGGCCAGCTGCGCACGGCGCTGCGGGCCTACGCGGTCGACGGCGGCAGCCCCGGCCAGCTCCTGACCCGGCTGCACATCTTCCTGCACCACCTCCAGCCCGACCTGTACGCCACCGCCGTCATCGCCCGCTTCCGGCCCGGCGACCCCGAGCTGACCTGGGCGGCGGCCGGTCATCCGCCGCCCGTGCTGCGCACCCCCGACGGGCGGGTGCGGACGCTGGACGCGAAGCCCGGCGCGATGCTCGGCATCCCGCTGCGGCAGGACATCGCGGACCACACCGTGCGGATGCCGCCGGGGTCCACCCTGGCGCTCTACACGGACGGCCTGGTGGAGCGCCGCGCCCAGGGCATAGACCCCGGGATCGAGCGGCTCGGGGACGTCCTGGGCGCCCTCGACGCCGAGCGGCTCGCCACCGACCTGGACGGCTGCGCGGAGGGGCTGCTGCATCCGCTGCTCAGCGACTCCGAGCGGGACGACGACGTCTGCCTGCTGCTCTGTCACATCGCGGCCGACGGCGCCTGAGCCGCCCCCGGGGGCGCCGCGTTCGGCCGCCTGCCGCACCCGGCTGGCGCGGCGGGCGGGCGCGCGGTGGGATCGATGGGGTGCGAAGCGGTGATCCAGGGGCACCCGAGAGGTGTTCGATCACAGACCGCCCGGAGCCGCAGAGAAGGAGACACCGTGACACGACCCAGGATCCTGGTGGTCGGCGCAGGCTTCGCCGGCGTGGAGTGCGTGCGCCGTCTGGAGCGCAGGCTCGCCGTCGACGAGGCCGACGTCACCCTGGTGACGCCGTTCGCCTACCAGCTCTACCTGCCGCTGCTCCCCCAGGTCGCCTCCGGGGTGCTGACCCCCCAGTCGATCGCCGTCTCCCTGCGCCGCAGCAGGAAGTACCGCACCCGCATCCTCCCGGGCGGCGCGATCGGCGTGGACCTCAAGGCCAAGGTCTGCGTCGTGCGCACCATCACCGACCAGCTCGTCAACGAGCCGTACGACTACATCGTGCTGGCCCCGGGCAGCGTCACCCGCACCTTCGACATCCCCGGCCTCACCGACCACGCCTACGGCCTGAAGACGCTCGCCGAGGCCGCCTACATCCGCGACCACGTCATCGCGCAGCTCGACCTGGCCGACGCCAGCGACGACCCGGCCGAGCGCGCCTCGCGGCTGCAGTTCGTGGTGGTCGGCGGAGGCTACGCGGGCACCGAGACGGCCGCCTGCCTCCAGCGCCTCACCCACGCGGCCGTCAAGCGGTACCCGCGCATCGACCCGGCGCTCATCAAGTGGCACCTGATCGACATCGCGCCGAAGCTGATGCCCGAGCTGGGCGACAAGCTCGGCCGCAGCGCCCAGGAGATCCTGCGCCGCCGGGGCATCGACATCTCGCTGGGCGTGTCGATCGCGAAGGCGGGCCCGGAGGAGGTCACCTTCACCGACGGCCGGGTGGTGCCCACCCGCACGCTGATCTGGACCGCGGGTGTCGTCGCCAGCCCGCTCATCGCGACGCTCGGCGCGGAGACGGTCCGCGGCAGGCTCGCCGTCAACGCGGAGATGACGCTGCCGGGCAGCGACGGCGTCTTCGCGCTCGGCGACGCGGCGGCCGTGCCCGACGAGGCCAAGGGCGGCGAGGGCGCCGTCTGCCCGCCGACCGCGCAGCACGCCATGCGCCAGGGCAAGCACGTCGCCGACAACGTCATCGCGGCGCTGCGCGGCGGCCCGATGTATCCGTACGCGCACCGGGACCTCGGTCTGGTCGTCGACCTCGGCGGCAAGGACGCCGTCTCCAAGCCGCTCGGCGTGGAGCTGCGCGGGGTGCCCGCCCAGGCCGTCGCCCGCGGCTACCACTGGTCGGCGCTGCGCACCAACGTCGCCAAGACCCGGGTGATGACGAACTGGGTGCTGAACGCGCTGGCGGGCGACGATTTCGTCCGCACCGGCTTCCAGGCGCGCAAGGAGGCCAAGCTGAAGGACTTCGAGTTCACCGACGCGTACCTGACGCCCGAGCAGGTGCGGTCCCGGGTCGAGGGGGCGGGGCGGGCGGACTGACGCGGTGCGCGCGCTCCCGGACCGGCATGCGATGCTGGGAACCTGATCATGACATGAACCGGGAGTGAGTACGGCGCCGTGAGCACAGCGGGTGGGTCGGTCCGGGCCAGGGTGCGGGATCTCGTCGCGGCGTCCGATCCCGGGCTGCTGCGGCTGGCGGCCGGGCTGCGGACGGTCGGCGCGATCGCCCTCACGCTCGCCGTGCTCGCCCTGCTCGGCTCCGACGTGCGGCATCTGGTCGGCGGCGCCATCGCCGCGATGGTCGCGACCTTCGCCATCCGGGAGAAGCAGCGCGGTCCGCAGGCCGTCACGCTCGCGCTCGGGCTGCCGGTGGCGTGCGTGTCGCTCACCCTGGCGGCGACGCTCCACTCGCTGGTGGTGACCGGTGACGTCTTCTTCGTGGCGCTCATCTTCTGCGCCGTCTACGGCCGGCGCTTCGGCGACCGGGGCACCGCGCTCGGCCTGATCGCCTTCCAGGTCTACTTCCTGTCGCTGTTCGTGGGCGCGACCGTGGCCACCCTGCCCCCGCTGTACGGGGTGGTGGCCGTCGCGTTCGGATCGAGCGCGCTGATGCGGTTCGCGCTCGTGCCGGAGACGCCCGGCGGGGTCCTCAAGCGGCTGCGGGACGCGTTCCGGGCGCGGCTCGCGCAGTTGGTCTCCGCGCAGCTCGACCTGCTGGACGCGGGCCCCGACGACATCGACCGGGCGGTGGCCGACGCGCGGGCCGGGACCGCCCGGCTGCACGAGACGGCCATGATGATCCAGGGCCGCCTGGAGGACGGCACCGCCGACGAGCCCACGGCCCGGCTGGTGCAGCGGCGGATCGCCGACGCGGAGATCACCGCCGAGCGGCTCGGGCTGCTGCTGCTCACCGCGCGCAGCGCCGAACGCGCCGACACCCTGACCCTGCACCTGCCGGGCGCGTCCGTGCCCGCGGGCGGCCAGCATCCGCTCCAGGACGACGCGATCGTCACCCTGCGCCGGGACCTGGAGGCGCTGCGGCTGCTGGTGCTGCGGCCGGTGTCGGCGGGGACCGGGACGGGTCTCGCCCAGGTCCGCAACCGGCTCCTCGGCTACCGGGACGAGGAGAACCTGCCGAAGGCGTCCCCGGCGATCCAGGACGTCTTCCGCGGCATCGGCGAGGCGGCCCGCGCGGTCCTCGGGCTGCGGATCGCGCTCGGCGGCCCGCAGGACGAGTCCGACGACTCGCCGTCCACGGCCAGGTCCCGGGAGGAGCTGGACGCCGAGGACGTCGCGATCGACGCGGGCGAGGAACCGGCCGAGGAGGAGCTGACCGGGCTGCGGCGGCCCACCACCCGGGCCGCCGTGCAGGTCGCGGTGGGGTCGTCGCTGGCGATCGTGGGCGGGGAGTTCCTGTCCAGCCAGCGCTGGTACTGGGCGGTGCTGACCTGCTGGATCGTCTTCATCAACACCGCGTCCACGGGCGAGATCCTGGTCAAGGGCTACCGGCGGCTGCTGGGCACGGCCCTCGGCGTGGTGGCGGGGCTGCTGCTGGCGGGGCTGGTCGGGCACCACACCTGGACGGCGTTCGGGCTGGTCCTGCTGTTCGTGTTCGCGATGTTCTACACGGCGCCGCTGTCGTACACGCTCATGTCGTTCTTCGTGACGGCGGCCCTCGGGCTGCTGTACACGCTGCTGCACACCTACAGCCTCTCGGTGCTGGTGCTGCGGGTGGAGGAGACGGCGCTCGGCGCGGCCTGCGGGATCATCGCGGCGGCGTTCGTGCTGCCCGTGCACACCGCGCGGCGCACCGACGAGCTGCTGGTGACGGTCCTGGACCGGCTGGCCGACGTCACCGAGGCGGCCGTGGACCAGCTCAGCGGCGGGGCGGCGGCGGAACTCCTCGACAAGGCGCGGGAGCTGGACCAGGCGCTCGCCGACCTGCGGGCCGCGGTCCAGCCGCTGACCCACCCGGTCACCCCGATGCGCACCCGGCGCAACACCGCCCGGTACGTGGTGGCGCTCCTGGAGACCTGCGCCTACCACGCGCGCTCCCTGGCGGCCACCGCCGAACTGCTCCCCACCCATCCGTCGATCGCGGCCGATCCGCGGCTGCGGCGGGCCTGCCGCCGGATCCTGCGCAACATCAGGACCGTCGCCGAGCGGGTGGCCGACGAGGGCGCGGCCGTCGAGGTGGAGACCGGCCCGAGCATCGCCGCGCTCCTCGAACCGGAGATGTCGGGGGTCGCGCGCTACGGCCGGATCACCGACCGGGTGCTGCGCCACCTCCAGCGGCTGGACGAGGCCGTGGTGGGCCTGGCCCGGCCGCTCAAGGTGCCGCTGGAGGAGCCCAGGCGCTGACCCCGTGCCTCACGGCAGGGGCAGGACGGCGGTGATGCACTTGCCGCCCGCGGGCAGTTCACGGACCCGCACCTCGCGGGCGAGGCGGCAGACGATGGGCCAGCCGCGGCCGCCGAGGTCGCCCCGCCGCTGCGGGTCGTCCACGGCCTTCGGGGCCGCGGGCAGCCGGTCGCTGCGGTCGCAGACGGAGACCCGGATGCCGGGCCCGTCGACGTCCACCCGGAAGTCGGTGATGCCGCCGCCGTGGATGATGGCGTTGGTGGTCAGCTCGGTGGCGACCAGCAGCGCGTCGGAGACCGCGACGGTGTCGGCGGCGCGGCGCCTGGCCGCCACCGCGCGCTCGACCTCCCGGCGCGCTTCGGACGGCAGACAGGCCGAGCCCTCGCCGAACCGCCGCGCCTTCGGCTCGGCGGCACGGGCCTTGACGGTGTTCTCCATGTACATCGTTCGTCTCCCTGGATCGGTGACGAACCGGCCTCCCGGTCGATGGGGGGAGGAGACCGGACCCTGCTCGTCCCAGGCCCGCTTCGCGGACTCCGTGGGCTCTGTGGTTCGGCTGACCGCCGGACGGCCGGACAAACCTGCGGCACGGGGGTTGTCGGCCGGAGAGACGCCGGTAAAGTGAAACAGGTCACGTGACCGGGTTTTCCCTACACGGGACCATTGCGAAGGGTTTACCGTTCATCCATACCTGGTGGCGGCGCGGACCGTGTCCCGTCCCTCCGCCCCACCCCCTGAACCGCCCTGGCTGGCTTCCCCCGTCCAGCCAGGGCTTTTTCCTGCCCCCCGCCGAGGTGCCCGGCGCGGCGGCAGCGGCTCCAATGGGTGGGGGGCGCGTCGCGAGAGTCCCGCCGGCGCCGCG
Organism: Streptomyces sp. SolWspMP-5a-2; assembly: GCF_900091845.1. GTDB lineage: Bacteria > Actinomycetota > Actinomycetes > Streptomycetales > Streptomycetaceae > Streptomyces > Streptomyces doudnae. Next base: position 11,101 of record NZ_FMCI01000287.1, on the reverse strand, counting down.
CGGCCCGGCCTCCGGGCGGACGACGGGACTCTCGCGACGCGGCCCAGGGAACACACCGGATCCGACCTCGCCGGCGAGGAGCCCCGTGTCATGACCAAAGCGACGAAACTGCTCACCGTCCTGCCCCCGGACCAGCGCGCGCGCCTGATGACGCTCGCCCGGGAGGTGTCCTTCCCGGAGGACACCGTCATCTTCGAGGCGGGCGGCCGGGCCGACCGGTTCTGGGTGATCCGCTCGGGAGCCGTCTCCCTGACCCAGCGGGTCAACCATCTGCAACGCGTCACCGTGGCCACCCTCGGCGCCGGTGACCTGCTCGGCTGGTCCTGGCTCTTCCCGCCGCACGCGTGGGACTTCGGCGCGGAGGCGTTCAGCCAGGTCAGGGCGTACGAGTTCGACGCGGCCGAGGTGCTGCGGCTGTGCGAGGACGACGCCCGGCTGGGGATGGCGCTGGTGCGCGGGGTCGCGGAGATCCTCGCGCACCGGCTGGAGCTGACCCGCGGCAGGCTGATGGAGATCGCGTCCCACTACCGGTCTCTGTGACCGGTCCGCGTGACAGGTCCGCGTGACCGGTCCTCACGGCCAGTCCCTGTGGCCGGTCCTCGTGACCGGGCGGGTCCGGTTCGGCGGGCGGTCCGTCCGCCGGACGCCGTCCCGGTGAGCGCTCAGATCCGGTACCGGCGCAGCGCGGGCATCGCGGCGGCGAGGCCGAGCATCACGACGACGACCAGGAAGCCGCCGCCCGCGACCGCCGTGCCGGGCCCGAAGGCGGAGCCCGCGCCGCCGTGCAGCACGTCGGCCAGGCGCGGACCGCCCGCGACGACGACGGTGAAGACGCCCTGCATCCGGCCGCGCATCTCGTCGGTCGCCGCCGAGAGCAGGATCGCCCCGCGGAAGACCATCGAGACCATGTCGGCGACCCCGGCGAGGGCCAGGAAGACCGCCCCGACCCAGAGGTTGCCGCTGAGCCCGAACCCGGCGATCGCGGCGCCCCAGGCGACGACCGAGCCGATCACCATCCAGCCGTGCCGCCGCGCCCGCGAGAAGGTGCCGGAGAGGAGGCCGCCGAGGACCGCGCCGATGGGGATCGCGGCGAAGAGCAGACCGAGCGCCAGGCCCTCGCCCCAGGGGCTGTAGGTGGTGGCGGCGAGCTGCGGGAACAGGGCGCGGGGCATGCCGAGGACCATCGCGACGATGTCGGCGAGGAACGACAGCAGCAGCACCTTGTGGGCGGAGATGTAGCGGAACCCCGCGACGATCTCCCGCACCCCGGCCCGCCGGACCGCGGCGCCCGCGAGCGGCGGCAGCGCGGGCAGCCGGTACACCGCCCACACGGTGACGCAGAGCGCGAGGGCGTCGATCAGATACAGCTCGGGCAGGCCGATGACCGGTATCAGGACCCCGGCCAGGAGCGGTCCGACGACCTGTCCGGTCTGCATCACGGTGGAGCCGAGGGCGTTGGCCGCGGCCAGTTGCCCGGCCGGGACCAGGCGGGCGATGGAGGCGTTGCGGGCCGGGGCGTTCAGACCCCAGAACGCCTGCTGCACGGCGAGCAGCACCATCAGGACCGCCACCGAGCCGAGCCCGGTCGCCGCCTGGACCCAGAACAGCACCGAGGTGACGGCGATCCCGGTGTTGGTGATCAGCAGCAGCTTGCGCCGGTCCATGGTGTCGGCGACGGCGCCGCCCCAGAGGGCGAAGACGATCAGCGGCAGCAGCCCGGCGAGGCTGGCGGCGCCGACCCAGGCCGAGGACCCGGTGATGTCGTAGATCTGCTTCGGCACCGCGACCGCGGTGAGCTGGCTGCCGACCGCCGTGACGATCGTCGAGGACCAGAGCCTGCGGTAGGCCGGGACCCGCAGCGGGCGGGTGTCCATCGCCCACCGCCGCCAGCCGCCGCGGGCGGGCCGCTCGGCTGATCCGGCGCGGTCGGCGGGCCCGGGACCGTCCGCCGGGTCGGCGGGGCCGCCGGGACCGGGCGCGGGACCGGTGCGGTCGTGGGGGTCGGTCCGGTCGCTCGTCCGGGGGGTCCCCGGCTCGGTGCCGCTGGTCTCGCTGGTGTCCACGGGCTTCCTGGTTGCTCGTTACATCTTTCTGGCCGGGTTCACTATCGCAGCACGGGCCGGAACTCCGTCGGCGCGGTCCGCGACCGGCCCCCTCCTCCGCGCATCCAACCCCGGCTGCGGATCCGTTCCCGGCTGCGGCTGCGGCTCAGGCGTCGACGACGAGCAGGACGCCGAGTCCGATCATCGTGGTGGCGACCAGGCCGTCCAGCACCCGCCAGGCCCTGGGCGTCGACAGGAACCGTCCGAGGCGGCGGGCGCCGAAGCCGAGGGCGGCGAACCAGCAGAGGCTGGCCAGCGTCGCGCCGAGGCCGAAGGTCCAGCGCAGCGGGCCGCGGTCGGCGGCGAGGGAGCCGAGCAGGAACACCGTGTCGAGGTAGACGTGCGGGTTGAGCCAGGTCAGCGCGAGGCAGGTGAGCAGCGCCCGGCGCGCCGAGCCCGCCGTCCCGCCGTCCGCGCCCAGCGCCCCGCCCGGCCGCAGCACCCGGCGCACGGCGAGCGCGCCGTAGCAGAGCAGGAACGCGCCGCCGATCCAGCCGACCAGGGTCAGCGCCCGGGGCCAGGCCACCACCACCGCGCCGACCCCGCCGACCCCGAGCGCGATCAGGGCGGCGTCGGAGACGGCGCAGACGCCGACGACGAGCAGGACCGCCTCCCGGCGGATGCCCTGGCGCAGGACGAAGGCGTTCTGGGCGCCGATGGCGACGATGAGCGAGAGACCGGCGCCGAAGCCCGCGGCGGCGGCGGAGAGTGCGGAGGACATGGCCCCGACGCTACGAAGCGGTCGCGCACAAGTACAGCTAAAGATTCTTACGTATCCTTAGCGCGGATGAAGAGAGGTGCCCGTGCGGACCGAACTGACCGAACTCCCCGCCGACCAGGTGCGGACCCTGCTCGCGGTGGTGGACGAGGGCACGTTCGACGCCGCCGCCGCGGCCCTGCACGTGACGCCGTCGGCAGTCAGCCAGCGGGTCAAGGCGCTGGAACAGCGCACCGGGCGGGTGCTGCTCCAGCGGACCAAGCCGGTGCGGCCGACCGAGTCGGGCGAGGTCGTGGTGCGGTTCGCGCGCCAGCTCGCCCGGCTGGAGCGGGACGCGCGCGCCGAGCTGGGGATGACCGCGGCCGGGGAGCCGACCCGGGTCTCGGTCGCGGTCAACGCGGACTCGCTCGCCACCTGGTTCCTGCCCGCGCTCACCCGGGCCGAGGGCGCGGACCGGCTCTGCTACGAGCTGCACCGCGAGGACGAGTCGCGGACCGCCTCGCTGCTGCGGGAGGGCCTGGTGATGGCCGCCGTCACCTCCTCGCCCGAACCGGTGACGGGGTGCTCGGTGCGCCCCCTCGGCCGGATGCGGTACCTGGCGGCGGCCAGCCCCGGCTTCGCGCGCGAGCATCTCGCGGGCCCGCTGCGGGAGGCGCTCACGGTCGCGCCCACCCTCGCCTTCGACCGGGGCGACGACCTCCAGGACGCCTTCGTGCGCCGCCTGCGGCGCGGCCCGCGCGGGGCGAGCACCCGGCGCCACCGCGTGCCGACGTCGGAGGGGTTCGCGCAGTCCGTGCTGATGGGGCTCGGCTGGGGGCTGCTGCCGGTGATGCAGGCCGAGCCGCTGCTGCGGGCCGGGAGGCTGGTGTCGCTCGCGCCCGACCGGCCGTTCGACGTGCCGCTGTACTGGCAGCAGTGGCGGCTCGACTCCCCCGCCCTGGCCGCCGTGGCACGGGCGGTGGCGGCCGCCGCCGAGGAGGCGCTGGAGACCGGGTGAGGCGTCAGCCGGACGCGGCGTCGAGCCGGGCCGCCGCGCTGTCCAGGAGCATCTCCAGGGCCGTCGGGTAGGCGCTGGTGACCATGAGCCGGGCGAGCAGCGGGGCCGCCTCGGCGATCCGCGGGTGGGTCTCCTCCGGCAGCCGGGCGTACGTCGAGCGCCACATCTCCTCGTCGGCGCGCAGGGCCGCGCTCGGCAGGGCGAGGGAGGCCGCGTCCAGGGCGGCGAACGCCAGCGTCTGGTCGATGAAGGCGTGGTAGACGGTCACGGTGTCGGCGAGCGGGAACCCGGCCGAGCGCAGGACGTCGAGGACCGCCTCGTCGGCGGCCAGTTCGTTGGCCCGCCCGGTGACCCGGCTGGTGGTCAGCAGGGCCGCCTGCGGGTGGGCGACATAGGCGGCGTGGATGCGCAGGCCGACGGCGCGCAGGTCCTCCCGCCACCGCCCGGTCGGCCGCCAGCCGTCCAGCGCCTGTCCGACGAGGGCGTCGCCGATGGCCAGGGTGAGGTCGTCCATGCCGCGGAAGTAGCGGTAGAGGGTGCTGGGGTCGGCGTCCAGGGCGAGGCCGAGGCGGCGCGCGGTCAGGCCCGCGCTGCCGTGCTCGCGCAGCATCCGCAGCGCCGTCTCCACGATCAGCCGCTCCGACAGGACCGTGCCGCCCCGGGTGGGCCGCCGTCTGCGCCGCCGTTCCTCGGGCACGACCGGCTTCGCCACGGTGCCCTCCCCTCGCCCGCTCTTATGCCAACGCCATTGACCTTACGTCGGGCGCGGGCGTTCGATGCGGTCCGGGGCCGACGTCCCGCACCGTCAGCAGAGGGAGACCTGTCATGCGTGTACTGCTCGTGGGGGCCGGCGGCGTCGGCACCGCCGTCACCCGGATCGCCGCCCGGCGCCCGTTCTTCGAGGCGATGGTGGTCGCCGACCACGACCTGTCCCGCGCCGAGGCGGCCGTCGCGGCCCTCGGCGGCGAGAGCCGTTTCCTGGCCGCGCGCGTCGACGCGAACGACGAGGCGGCGGTGGCGGAGCTGCTGCGCGCGCACGCCTGCGACACGCTCCTCAACGCCACCGACCCGCGGTTCGTGATGCCGCTGTTCCGCGCGGCGCGCGCCGCGGGCGCCGACTACCTCGACATGGCGATGTCGCTGTCGCGCCCGCATCCGGAGCGCCCCTGGGAGGAGTGCGGCGAGAAGCTCGGCGACGCGCAGTTCGCGGCGTCCGGGGAGTGGGCGGGGGCGGGCTCCCTCGCGCTGGTCGGCATGGGGGTGGAGCCGGGCCTCTCGGACGTCTTCGCGCGCCACGCCGCCGACGAACTCTTCGACGACATCGAGGAGATCGGCGTCCGCGACGGCGCGAACCTCACCGTGGACGGCTACGACTTCGCGCCGTCCTTCAGCATCTGGACCACCATCGAGGAGTGCCTCAACCCGCCCGTGGTGTACGAGGCCGGGCGCGGCTGGTTCACCACCGAACCCTTCAGCGAGCCCGAGGTGTTCGACTTCCCCGAGGGGATCGGCCCGGTGGAGTGCGTGAACGTCGAGCACGAGGAGGTGCTGCTGGTGCCGCGCTGGGTGGACGCCCGCCGGGTGACCTTCAAGTACGGCCTCGGCAGCGAGTTCATCGACACCCTGCGCACCCTGCACCGGCTCGGGCTCGACCGCGTCGAGCCGGTGACCGTGCGCGGGGCGCGGGGCGCGGTCTCCGTCTCGCCCCGTGACGTCGTCGCGGCCTGCCTGCCGGACCCGGCGACCCTCGGCGACCGGATGCGCGGCAAGACGTGCGCGGGCACCTGGGTGCGCGGCACCAAGGACGGCGCCGAGCGCGAGGTGTACCTCTACCACGTCGTCGACAACGAGTGGTCGATGGCCGAGTACGGCAGCCAGGCCGTGGTCTGGCAGACGGCGGTCAACCCGGTGATCGCCCTCGAACTCCTCGCCACCGGCGCCTGGTCGGGCTCCGGGGTGCTCGGCCCCGAGGCGTTCCCGGCCCGGCCGTTCCTCGACCTGCTGACGGCGTACGGCTCGCCGTGGGGGCTGCGCGAGCAGTGATCGGGGTCGTCGATACTCGGGGGTTTCACCTGCGCCCCGACCGGTGACCCGTAGAGCGACAGGCCGTACACGAGGCACCGACGACTTCGAGCACAGGTGACTTTTCATGGAGAACTGGCGAGACCGCGCCGCGTGTCGCAGCGAGGACCCCGACCTCTTCTTCCCGATCGGCACGTCGGGACCGGCGGTGATGCAGGCCGAGCAGGCCAAGCGGATCTGCGCGGGGTGCCCGGTGCGGGAGCAGTGTCTGCGCTGGGCGCTGGACGCCGGGGACTGCCTCGGCGTCTGGGGCGGCACGGACGAGACCGAACGGCGGGCCCTGCGCGCCCGCAGGCGCCGCGCCGCCCGCGCGGCCCAGGGGTAGACCCCGTCCCCGGGCCGCCCGTTCGGCCCGGGGACGCACCCTCCTGTCCGGGCCGTCCGCGCCGACGCCGTAAGGGAGTTGGCCGCCGCGGGAACACCGGGACGGACCGCGGCCCGCGGCGTCGCTCACGATGGTCCACGCTCCCCGCGCGGGGACACCGGTGGCCGTCCAGGCGCCGGTCGCCGTCAGGGTGTCGGTCCGGGGCCGGCCGGGAGGCTGAGGGTGAACTCCGCGCCGTGGCCCGGGGTGCTGTCCGCGACGACCGTGCCGTCGTGGGCGGCGAGCAGGTGGCGCACGATCGACAGACCGAGCCCGCTGCCTCCGGTGCGGCGGCTGCGGGACTTCTCGGCCCGCCAGAACCGGTCGAAGACGTGCGGCAGATCCTCCGGTGCGATGCCCCCGCCGGTGTCGGTGACCGTGAGGACGATCCGGTCGGCGTCCCGGCGGGCGGTCAGGGTGACCGTGCCGTCGGCGGGCGTGTGCCGCAGCGCGTTGGAGACCAGGTTGCCCAGCGCCTGCCGCATCCGCACCGGGTCGGCGTCCAGCCACAGCTCCCCCTCCACGCCGGTGCGCAGCGCGACCCCGGCCGCGTCGGCCGCCGCCCCGTGCGCCCCGGCGACCTGGTCGAGGAGGTCGCCGACCCGCACCGGCTCCCGGTGCAGGCGCAGCGTCCCCGCGTCGGCGGCGGCCAGGTCCTGGAGGTCGTCGATGATGCGCTGGAGCACCAGCGCCTCGTCGTGCAGGGCGGACAGCAGCGCCGGATCCGGGTCGACGACGCCGTCCCTGGTGACCTCGAGCCAGCCGCGGATGTTGGTGAGCGGGGTGCGCAGTTCGTGCGCGATGTCGCTGACCATCGCCTTGCGCTGGGCCTCCAGGCGTTCCCTGCGCTCGGTCAGGTCGTTGAAGGCCTCGGCGAGGATGCCGGTCTCGTCCCGGGTGGTCACCGGCACCCGCACATGCAGCTCGGGCGGCTGCTGCGCGGCGGCCGTCAGCGCCCGCAGCGGTCGCACCAGCCGGGTCGCGACGACGGCGGTGACGGCGACCGTGAAGGCGAGGACGAGCCCGGCCGCGCCCACCACCTTGGCCTTGTTGACGGGTGACATGTCGAAGCGGGGCACGCTCTGGTCGCCGATGCCGAGGAACAGTTCGGCCACCGGCGCGACATAGGGCGTGAGCTGGGCGCGGCGCGCGCTGGTGACGCAGCCCATGAGGGTGTCGGCGTCGTCCTCCCCCGCGGCCTGCTGGTACTTGGCGAGGACCTCGGCGTCGACGACCCCCGTGCCGTCCGTCTCCAGGGTGAGGTAGAGGGGCGCCCGGAGGTCGACGTCCTTGTCGTCCAGGCAGGCCCGCACGCCGTCGGTGAGGGCGTCCAGGGCCTTGCGCTCGGTGGCGGTGGGCTCGCCCAGCAGGTAACCGCACTTGGGCAGCAGGTAGTCGGACCCCTCGGGGGCGTCGGCCGCGGTGACGACGGGACGGCCGCTCGGCGAGAACGCGAGCGTGGTGCGCACGTGGAACCGGTCCAGGCAGGCCCGTTCCTGCTTGGCGCCCGCGAGCAGCCGCCCGCGCTCGGCCCGGGGCAGCGCGAAGGGGCCCACCGCGCGCGGGTCGATGCCGCTGAGCTGCGCGCCGGACTCGGTGTAGGTGTCGGTGTGCAGCGGGTCGACGGCCGCCGCCGGGCTCGGCGGCAGGGAGGTGCCGCGCGGCGCGGAGTCGGCGAGGACCGTCCGGTCGGCGGTGGTCAGGGCGATGCGCCGGCCGGTCCGCTCGGCCAGCTCCCGCACGGTGCCCCGGACGCCCTTCCAGTCGGGGTGGGTCGCCGCCCAGCCGCTGAGTTCGGCGAGGATGCTGTTGTCGGCGGCGAGGTCCTGCCCCTGCTCCTCCTTGAGGGCGCTGGTCGTGGTGGCGACGGCGATCCAGGCCGTGGCCGCGACCGAGCAGAGCGCGATCAGCGCGGAGGCCAGCAGCAGCCGTGCCGACAGGCGCTTGCGGACCGGTATCCGGGGCGTCATCCCCGGCCGCCGCTGAGCTTGTAGCCGACGCCGAACACGGTCAGCAGCCGCACCGGGCGCCGCGGGTCGGCCTCGATCTTGCGGCGCAGGTTCATGATGTGGACGTCGACGGCCCGCTCGGTGGAGGACCGGTCGAGGCCGCGGGTGCGCTCCAGCAACTGCCGCCGGGAGAAGACCCGTTCGGGCTCCCCCGCCATCGCGAGCAGGATCTGGAACTCGGCCGGGGTGCACTCCACGGACTCGCCGTCGCGGCGCACCTCGTGCCGGACCGGGTCGACCTCGATGCCGCCCGCCCGCGCCACCGGGTCCTCGCGCGCGCCGCCGCGCCCGCTGCGGCGCAGCACGGTGCGGATGCGGGCCATCAGCTCGCGCGGGCTGTACGGCTTGGTCATGTAGTCGTCCGCGCCCAGTTCCAGTCCGCGCAGCACGTCGTCCTCGTCGGAGCGGGCGGTGAGCATCAGCACCGGGATGTCGGGGTCGTGGCCGCGCAGGGTCCGGCAGACGCCGAAGCCGTCGACGACCGGGAGCATCAGGTCGAGGACGACGAGGTCGGGTCGGAGGGCGCGGGCGGCGGCGAGCGCCGCGGCACCGTCGTGGACGACGGTGGCGGTGTGGCCGTCCGCGAGCAGGGAGCGGCGGATCAGCTCGGCCTGCATGGCGTCGTCCTCGGCGACCAGCACATGGGCGCACACGGTCCGGTTCCTCCGCGGCTCAGTGGTCGAGGGACGCGGCGTCCCCCATGACGACGACCGGGTGCCGCGCCGGGTCGAGGGCGCGCAGCAGGTCCTTCATGTGGGCCTCGGAGAGGCTGACGCAGCCGTGGGTGGGGCCGCCGTGGTCGACGTGGAACCAGATGCCGCCGCCCCGGTCGGCGCCGAGCGGGCGGGTCCAGTCGAGGGGCGTGGTGCCGCTGCGCCGGTTGTAGTTGATGGCGACGACGTAGTCGAAGGAGCCGTCCAGCGGCTCGCCCTCGAAGCCGGTGCCGGGCGAGGTGAATCCCCTGCCCTGGTCGTAGGGGAGCCTGGTGCCGGGGTCGGGCAGCAGTCCGCCGGCGTCGGTGAGGCCGAAGACGCCGATCGGTGAGCGTAGGTCGCCGCCCATGTGGTGGTCGGTCCAGCCCTTGAGGGCGTTGTGCGCGGGCCAGACGGTGCCGGGCCGCCAGCCCCGCGCGGTGCGTTCGTACAGCACGGCCCGGGAGACGGACGCGTCGCGGCCCTCGCCGGTGACGACGACGGCCTGCCCGCTGTCCTTCGGTATCCCGGCCCGGGTCCTGGGTCCGAGGCCGGGTATCCGCAGCGGGGCCGCCTGTACGGACGTCCGGGGTGCGGGGGTCGCGGAGGACCCGGTCGGCGCGGTGGCGGCGGCCGGGTCGTCCTTGGCCGTCCCCGCGCCGCACCCGGTCAGGGCGACCAGGGACGCGGCGAGCAGGACGGCACGGGTTCTGCGCGTGATCATGGAACGACCTTGACGGAGACATGTGAGGAAGGTGTCAGGTTCTACGCCCGGTCGGGTTTCCCCTGCGCGTGGAGCCATGCCTGGAACAGGGGTCCGAGTCGGCGGCCCGACTCCCGCTCCGCGAGGCGGACGAACTGCGCGGTGGTGCCGTGCCGTTGGCGGTGCCCGGTGGCCCAGGCGCGCAGCACGCGCAGGAAGACGCGGTCGCCGACGGCGGTGCGCAGGGCGTGCAGGGCCATCGCGCCGCGGTCGTAGACGGGGGTGCCGAAGATGCGGGCGCCGCTGCCGGGGTCGGCGGGCGGGTACGCCCAGAGCCCGTCCGACGCGGGTCTGGCGTAGAGGGCGTCGAAGGTCTGCTGCGCGCTCCTGCCGCCGTGCTGCTCGCTGTAGAGCCACTCGGTGTAGGTGGCGAAGCCCTCGTTGAGCCAGATGTCTTTCCAGGAGGTGAGGGAGACCGAGTCGCCGAACCACTGGTGGGCGTTCTCGTGGACGAGGGTGCTCAGGTCGGGCGCGGAGTCGTAGAGCGGCCGCGACTGGGTCTCCAGGGCGTAGCCGACGTCGGGCGCGTGGTCGACGATCGAACCGGCGGCGCGGAACGGGTAGGGCCCGAACAGCGCGCTCTCCCACTCCAGTACGGACGGCAGCTTCTTCAGGACGGGCGCCGCGGCGGCGGCCTCGCGCGGGTCGACGGCGTTGTACACGTGGATGCCGTCGCGGGTGGTGAAGCTCTCGGTCCTGAAGGTGCCGACGGTGGCGGTGGCGAGGTAGGCGGCCATGGGTTCGCGCTGGCGCCAGTGGAAGGTGGTCCGCCCGTGCGCGGTGCGCCTGCTGACCAGGACCCCGTTGGAGACGGCGGTGCGGCCCTTCGGCACGGTGACGGTGATGTCGTACGCCGACTTGTCCAGCGGGTGGTTGTCGGCGGGGAACCAGGTCATCGCGCCCTGGGGCTCACCGGCCACGAAGGCGCCGTCGTCGGTGGCGATCCAGCCGTCGTCCGAGCCGTCCGGGTCGGTGACCGGGCGCGGGGTGCCCCGGTAGGTGACGGTGACGGTGAACCGCTGTCCGGCGCGCGGGGCGTGGCGCGGGGTGACGACGAGTTCGCGGCCGTCGCGCCGGTACCCGGCCGGGGTCCGGTCGACGGTGAGGCCGGTGATCGTCAGGCCCGCGAGGTCGAGGTCGAAGCGGGCGAGTTGCTGGGTGGCGCGGGCGGTGAGGACGGCGGTGCCGTCGAGGTGGCGGGAGGCCGGGTCGTAACGGAGGGTCAGTCCGTAGTGCTCGACGTGGTATCCGCCGTTGCCCGCCAGCGGGAAGTAGGGGTCGCCGAGACCGGCCGAGCCCGCGGTGGCGGGCGGCGGGACGGTCGCGGCGGCGGGTGCGGCGGCGGCGAGCAGGGCCGCGACGGCGACGGACGCG
>NZ_FMCI01000119.1 GCF_900091845.1 Streptomyces sp. SolWspMP-5a-2 | reverse complement strand
TCGGCGGCCGCGCCGGTGTGCTTCCCGTGCCCGCGCTTGCCGTCGCCCGCGGCCCCGGGGCCGAAGCCCCCCGCGCCCTGCGCCGACCCGCCGTCCGGCGCCCCGGCACCCCGCCGGCCGGCGGAGTGCGACGGTTTCGCGCCACCGCCGCCGTCGTCGTCACCCACGCTCATGCAACCTGCGGCGGCGGCGACGACCACGACCGTGGCGGCCAGGCGGACGGAGACGTTCTTGGGGCGCACGGGAGCAACCTCCGAGGCGGGGAGAGGAGTCGCCCTGCCCAACTCCCGCCGCCCCGAAGAGGACACGCGCCCCGTACCGCGAGGCTCAGCCGTAGCCCAGGGCGTGCAGCCGGGCGTCGTCGATCCCGAAGTGGTGGGCGATCTCGTGCACCACGGTGACCTCGGTCTCCGCGACGACCTCCTCGCGCGTCGCGCACATCCGCAGGGTCGGCCCCCGGAAGATCGTGATCCGGTCCGGCAGCACCCCCGCGTACCACTCGCCCCGGTCGGTCAGCGGCGTCCCCTCGTAGAGTCCGAGCAGCTCGGGATCGTCGGCGGGCGGCTCGTCCTCGACGAACACCGCGACGTTGTCCATCAACCGCGTCAGTTCCGGCGGAATCCGGTCGAGCGACTCGGCGACCAGTTCCTCGAACTCCTCGCGCGTCATCTCCAGCACGCCCTCATTGTCGGTCACGACGGGGCCACGCCGACCTCCGGGAGCCGCGCGGGACCGGGGAACGGCATGCCGGGCGCCGGATGCCGGGCGCCGGGTGTCGCATGACGGTCGGCGGCCATGGGCAGACGGGACGAATGGCTCGTCTCCCCGCCCGCAGTCACGCCCGCACCTCCCGCCTACCCGGCCGCCGCGCGGTCCCCGGCCGCTTCGCGCGGCCCGGCACCGGCCGCGGGCGGTCCGCCACCCTCCCCCGCCTCGAACTCGGCTCGCGGCCCCGCCCCTGGTCGCGCGCCGCGGGACTGGGCGTCGTCGTGCTCGCCGGGGCGTGGCTCGGGCTGCTCGCGGTCGGCAACGTCCGGGTCCCGGTCGGCCCGATGGACACGACGATGACCCTGCGGCCGTCCCTGACCGGCGGCACGAAGATCAACGTCTCGCCGCTCGGCGCACTGCGCCTGGACAGCCACCACGGCCCGGTCCGCCTGGACGTCAACGTCGACCAGCTCGACCCGGCCCGCTCCGCCGCGCTCGTCGACCACCCCGAGCGGCTCTCCGGGCTCCAGGACGAGGTGGCGCGGGACGTCGGGCACGGCACCCTCGATCTCGCCGTCCGCTCCGGCGTGGCCGTCGTCGCCGGTGCGACCGCCCTCGGTCTCGCCGTCTACCGCGCCCCGCGCCCGGCGCTCACCGCGGGCGGTCTGGCCCTCACCCTGCTCGCGGCCTCCGGGGCGTCGGCGTACGCGACGTGGAACCCGGAGTCGGTCCTGGAGCCGCGGTACTCGGGGCTGCTTGCCTCGGCGCCCTCGCTGGTCGGCAACGCGCGCAGCATCGTCAGCGAATTCGACGTCTACCAGAAGGAGTTGGCCCGCCTGGTGACGAACGTCACGAAGCTGTACGACGTCACCTCGACGCTCCCCGCGTACCAGCCGGACCCGACCACCATCCGCGTCCTGCACGTCTCCGACATCCACCTCAACCCGGCGAGCTGGAAGATCATCGCGTCGCTCGTGGAGCAGTACAAGGTGAACGTGATCGTCGACTCGGGCGACACCATGGACCACGGGACGGCGGCCGAGAACGGCTTCCTCGACCCGATCGCGGACCTCGGCGCCCCCTACGTGTGGGTCAGGGGCAACCACGACTCGAAGGCCACCCAGCGCTATCTGGAGGGGATGCGGAACGTGCGCGTCCTGGACGACGGCCGGGCGGTCTCCGTCGCCGGACTGCGCTTCGCGGGCATCGGCGACCCGCAGTTCACGCCCGACCGCTCGGAGGCCGCGGGGGCGGACGCCTCGGAGGAGATCGCGGGCGCCCGGCTGGCGTCGGCGCTGCGCGACCAGCGGGCCGCGGGCACACCGGCCGACGTGGCGATCGCGCACGAGCCGTCGGCGGCGCGGCTGGTGGACGGGGAGGTGCCGCTGGTGCTGGCGGGGCATCTGCACCACGAGAAGACGGAGGTCATGCGGTACGGCACCCGGCTGCGGGTGGAGGGCTCCACCGGGGGCAGCGGGCTGCGCGCGGTCGAGGGCACGCATCCCGACCCGATCGAGGCGTCGATCCTCTACTTCGACCGGGACAGCAGGCGGCTCCAGGCGTGGGACGAGATCAAGCTGGGCGGCCTGGGGCTGACGACGGCCGAGGTCAGCCGCCACCTCCCGAAGGAGAACCAGCCCGGCGCCACCCCGGCCCCCGGCACCCCGTCCACCCCGGCCTCGGGGACCCCGTCCGCCCCGGCCTCGGGAACCCCCACCACCCCGGGCTCAGGAACCCCCTCCGCCCCGGGCTCGGGGGCCCCGTCGGTGCCCGGCTCCGGAGCGCCGTCGGGTGCGCGCCCGACCGCCCCGTGAACCGTTTCTCCCCGTCCCCGTAAACCGTTTTGGCGATACCTCCCGGCATCCCATATGCTTCTCACGTCCCCGAGGCGCCGCGAGGCGCCCAGGCGGGCCGATAGCCCTCATCGTCTAGCGGCCTAGGACGCCGCCCTTTCAAGGCGGTAGCACGGGTTCGAATCCCGTTGGGGGCACGCGTCATCCTGTGCGGCGGTACATGCGCACAGCGTCTGGTCCTGTGGAGCAGTTTGGAGTGCTCGCCACCCTGTCAAGGTGGAGGCCGCGGGTTCAAATCCCGTCAGGACCGCTTGCAGATCACCCCGGTGAACTGCGTGGCTGGGTAGCTCAGTTGGTACGAGCGATCGCCTGAAAAGCGATAGGTCGCCGGTTCGATCCCGGCCCCAGCCACTGTCTTGAGAAAAGCCCCGGACGACATGTCGTCCGGGGCTTTTCCGTCTTCCGGCGGGCCGGGTGTCCCGGCCGAGCCGACGGGCACGGACGCGGAGATCCCGGACCACCTGATGAGGTGAACGAGGTCCGCCGCGACCGGCCCGGCGTGCCCGTGGTCGCCGAGGTCCGTCAGGAGGGACGGCCGCCGGTCACATCCCCCTCTCCCCGCCGCGCGACGTCGCCGCCGCGACCGAGGCCATCAGTTCCGCGTCCAGGAAGCCGGGGTCGGCCAGCCGGGTCGCCGCCGCGTAGGAGCTGAGCAGCGCCTTGGTGACCCGCAGCGCGGCCTCCGGGCGGCGGAGCACCGGTTTCGCCCAGGCGGCGACCGCGTCGTCCAGCTCCGCCTCCGGCACCACCCGCTGGAGGACGGAGAGCCGGTGCGCCTCGGCCGCGTCGAAGGCCCGGCCGGTCAGGACCAGGTCGCGCACCCGGGCCGCGCCCACCTCGTGGATCAGCCGGGGCAGCAGCCCGCCCCACGCCGTCGGCAGGCCGAGCGCCAGCTCCGGCAGCCGGAAGGCCGCGGTCTCCGCGCCGACCCGCAGATCGCAGGCGAGCGCCAGGGCGAGGCCCGCGCCGATCGCCTTGCCCTGCACCCGGGCGATCGTCACCGCCCGGCTGCCGGAGATCGCCTCGCACACCTGGCGGCCCTTCTCGCCGAAGACCCGGATGCCGCGGCCCCCGGGGTCCTCCTCCAGCCACCGGCCGAACTCGGCGCGGTCGCCGCCCAGGCAGAAGTCGTCCCCCGCACCGCCGAGCACCAGCACGCGCACCTCGGGGTCCGGGGCGGCGACGATGTCGAGGAGCCGGTCGAGCATCGCCTCGGTCACGGCGTTGCCCGTCTCCGGCGCGTGCAGTTCCACGTGCAGGACGGCGCCCTCGCGCCGGGTGCGCACCGCGGTGCGCTCGCTCGTGGAGAGGAAGGAGGGGAGGGAGAGGTTCACAACGCCACGCCCAGCGAGGTGATCCGTCTGAAGACCATCCGGGGGGCGTGCTCCGGCGGCGAGGCGGTGCGCAGCGTGGGGAAGCGTTCCAGCATGCGGGTCAGCAGCGTCCGCGCCTCCAGCCTGGCCAGCGCCGCGCCCAGGCAGTAGTGCACCCCGCCGCCGAACGTCAGATGGCCGCCGCCGCGCTGGATGTCGAAGACGTGGGGATCCGGGTTCCGCCGCGGATCGTGGTTGGCCGCTCCGTACAGAACGTGGATCATGCTGTCCTTCTTGATCGGGACCCCGGCCAGGACGGTGTCCTCGGCGGCGATCCGGGTGTTGATGTGGATGGGCGGGTCGTAGCGCAGCACCTCGTCGAGGGCCGCGTCGACGTGCTCGGGGTGCTCGCGCAGCCAGGCCCACCGGGACGGTTCGGTGAGCAGCCTGGTCATCGAGGTGAGCAGGGTGGCGGTGGTCTCCAGCGAGGCGATGGTGACGAACATGGTGAGCCGGTAGAGGATCTCGTCGGCCCGCCGGCGGTCCGGTTCCATCGCGTCCCAGGTGTGGATCCAGCCGGTGAGCACGTCCTGCCGGGGTTCGGCCCGGCGCTCGGCGACCAGCCGGGTGAAGTAGGCGCGCAGCGCCACGGTCGCACGGGCCGAGACGTCCAGCTGTGACCTGGTCGGCAGGAGTTCCTGGGCGAAGACCTGGTCGTGGGTGATCTCCAGGATGTGCGGATGGTCCTCGGGCGGTATCCCGAGCCAGGAGCCGATGGTGCTGATCGGCAGTTGTTCGCTGACGGCGGGGACGAAGTCCGCCTCGCCCCGGCGCAGGGTGTCCGCCAGTCCGTCCAGCAGACGGTCGACGTGGTGCCCGACGTCGGGGGTGAGGCGTTCGACGGTGGAACGGTCGAAGAGGTTGCCGAGCGAGCGGCGCTGGCAGGTGTGCTCGGGGGCGTTGAGCCGCGCGAGCGTGGTCGTCATCTCACGGGTGGCCGTGGCCTCCCACTGCTTGCGGTCCTCCTGCCGCTCCTGCCAGGCGAGGTCCGGGGCGAGCCAGTCGCGGCCCCTGAGGACCTGGTTGCAGGTGTCGAAACCGGTGACGAAATACCCGTTCCACGGAGCGCGGACGACGTCACCCATCGCCCGCAACTCCGCGAGTATCGCGTACGGTTCGGCCTGCCCCTGCGGGGATCTGAGTCTGCGGAGCAGGCCGATTATGGTGCGTCGGCTGTCCGGAGGCTGTCTTGTACCACCAGTGATACGCACGCAGCGTTCCTTGAGCTAGACCCATGGTTACCGCCGGGAATCTACCCTTCCGGATATCCGTGCGAAGCGTCGATCTCTGTTGTCCCCGTCACATCAGATTGTCGCAAATACCCCTTGTGGAAGTTGAATTGCCCGCTTCCGCCTCATACGCGGAAGACGTCGAGGAACGAACTCCACCAGCCCTTCTGCTTCTTGGGCTGCTCGGCGGAGTGACGGGGAGTAGCCGCCGCGGGCGCCGCCGTCCGGTACGGGTCGGACAACTGGGCCGAGACGGCCGCCGGTTGCGGCGCGCCGCCCGTCGTGCGGCGGGCGGGCGTCGGGGTGAACCGCACCGGAAGCGCGACCAGCGCCCGGTGGAACGGGCCGGGCCGCCAGGCCATGCCCGCGGCGGGTACGGCCAGCGCGAGGTCGGGCACCGCGTTCAGGATCTTCTCGACCGCGGTCAGCGCGATCAGCGTCGCGGGCGACTTGGCCGGGCAGACGTGCGGACCCGCGCCCCAGGCCAGGTGCGCGCCCTTGCTGAGGGTCTGGCGGGCGTCGGTGAGGTGCGGGTCGCTGTTGGCGGCGGCGAAGCTGATCAGCACCGGGGTGTCCGCCTTCAGCGTCGTCCCGTTCAGCTCGATGTCCCTGACCGGGAAGTGCGTCGCGTAGTTGGCGATGGGCGGGTTGTTCCACAGCACGTCGTCCAGCGCGTCCTCGACGAGCATGCCCGAACCGCGGCGGTCGGAGGCGCCCGGCTGCCTGCCCGAGAGCATCAGCAGCAGCGCGTTGCCGATGAGGTTGCGCTCCGGCTCGACGCCCGCGCCCATCAGCATCACGAGCTGGTCCTTCAGCTCCTCGTCGCGCAGCCCGGCGGGGTGCTGGATCAGCCAGGACGTGACGTCCTCACCGGGCTGCCTGCGCTTGATGCTGACCAGCTCCATCAGGCACTCGGTCAGCTCGGCGTTGGCGCGCAGCACGTCCTCGCCGTCGAAGATGGCGGACATCGAGCGGGTCAGCCGGTCGCCGATGTCGCCGGGGCAGCCGAAGATCTGGTTGAACAGCAGCAGCGGCAGCAGCTTGGCGTACTCGTTCAGGAGGTCGGCGGTGCCGCGCTCGCTGAACTGGTCGATCAGGTAGTCCGCGATCCGTTCGACGTCCCGGCTCAGCCTGCTGCTGTTGAGCCGGGCCAGCGACTCGGTGACCGCCTTGCGCAGCCGCAGGTGCTCGGCGCCGTCGGTGAACAGGCAGTTGGGCCGGTAGACCATCATCGGCAGGACCGGGCTGTCCATCGGGACCTCGCCCTCACGCAGCGCGGCCCAGCGGCGCGAGTCCCGGGCGAACAGCGCCGGGTTCTGCAGCACCCGCAGCGCGGCCTCGTGCTGCACGATCAGGGTGGCGTCCACTCCGGGTGCCAGCTCGATCGGCGCGGCGGGCCCGTGCGTCCGTGCCTCGTCGTAGAAGCGGTGCGGATCGGCGGCGAACTCCGGTCCGTACAGCGACGCCTGATGCTGGACGGGGCACCCGGTCGGGGCGTCGTACGGGTGGGATGTCGGCGACGGGTCCATGGGGTCTTCCTCGGTGTGATCGCGGGGCCGCGGGGGCCCTCGGCTTCGTGAACGTTTCGACGGCGTCAGGCCGTGTGCGCCAGCAGATGGCTGACCAGGGTGATCAGGGCCCGCGCGGAGGACTTCTCGTCCCGGGCGTCGCAGAAGATGACCGGGGTGTCCGGGAGGAGGTCGAGCGCCTCGCGCAGTTCGTCCTCCGCGTGCTGCGAGTGCGGGTCGAAGCTGTTGACGGCGACCGCGTACTCCAGCCCGTACGTCTCGACGAGGTCGATGACGGGGAAGGTGTCGGCGAGCCGCGCCGGGTCGACCAGCAGGAGCGCGCCCAGCGAACCGCGGGCCAGGTCCTCCCACAGCTCGACGAACCGCTGCTGCCCCGGCGTGCCGAACAGGTACAGCACCAGTTCGTCGCTGAGCGTCAGCCGGCCGAAGTCCAGGGCCACCGTGGTGGTCGTCTTGCCGGTGGCGCCCCGCAGGTCGTCGACCTGGGCCGCGGCCTGGGTCATCCCCTCCTCGGTGCGCAGCGGGGGGATCTCGGACAGCGTCCCGACCAGCGTCGTCTTGCCGACCGCGAAGTGCCCCACGACCAGGATCTTCGCCGCGCGCTGGACGGCGTCCGGAAGGTAGAGGCGCTCAGCCGAAGCGGACTTGGAGTCCATGCAACACCTCTTCGAGAATCTCTCTGCTGACGAGCTGGGCGGGCGGCGGCGCCTTCCGGCGCAGCAGATGTCCCTGTTGGTTTAAGTCCTGGAGCAGCAGACGGGCCACGCCGACCGGCAGTCCGAGGTGCCCGGCGACCTCGGCCACCGAGAGGTAGCCGCCGGAGCACAGGTCCCAGATCTTCCTGACCTCGGGGCTCGGGTTGGGCGGCAACTGGCTCTCGGGGGCCAGGGTGACCAGGGTGACCAGGGAGAGGTCCTCCGCGTCGGGCAGACCCCGCCCGCCGGTGATGACGTAGGACCGGACGAACCCGCTGCTGAACTGCTGCTCCTCGCCCGACGCCGTCATATCTCGGCGCCCGCGTCCTGGCGGGGCGGCGTGGTCATGGCCTTCCCGAGAGCGGTGACCTGCTGCTGCATGCGGAAGGACATGGCCTCCATGTCCACGTCGGCCGCGGCGGCGGCGGCGAGGTAGGCGCCGGCGCCCGCGGTGATCAGGAAGATCCAGCCGCCCTCGTACTCCAGGAGCGTCTGGCGCCAGCGGCCCGGGTCACGGGTGCCGATGAACGGGGCGACGGCCCGGCTGAGGGACTGCATGGAGCTCATGGCCGCGGCGACGGTCTCCGCGTCGTCGCGGCCGATCGCGCTCGAGTTGGCGAGCAGCAGGCCGTCCGAGGAGACCAGGATCGCGTGCCGGGCGCCGGGTACCTGGAGCAGGTCGTTGAGCACCCAGGACAGATCGGGGTTCACTGGAACTCGGGTCCTTCCGTCTTCGTGTCACGTCCGGACCGGGTACCGCGCTGGAACGCGCCGAGCCGGGAGGCGGTCTCCTCGCTGCTGCGCACCGGCTCCGGTGCCGAGGAGGGCACCGCGGAGACGGGACTCTTGCGGCGGCGCTTCGGCAGCCCCGTGGCCGTGGTGGTGATCTGGGCCAGAGGCTGGGTCGCGGTGTCCGGCTTCGGGACAGGCGGGAACAGCGGCGTGGGAGCGGGGGTGTGGTGCTGCCCGGCGTCGGCCGTCCCGGTCGGGGACCGGTCGTCGCCGTACGGTTCGGGGGTCTGGGCCGGGGCCGCGGCGGGCGGCGCCTCGGTGGTGAGCAGTTCTTCGGGGATGAGGACCACCGCGCGCACTCCTCCGTAGGGGGAAACGGAGTCCACCGAGACCCGGAAGCCGTACCGGGCGGCGAGCATCCCGGAGACGGCGAACCCGAACTGCGGCGGGATCCCCAGACTGGAGACGCTGATCGCCGCCTGGGGGGAGAGCAGGGCCGCGGCACGGTCCTTCTCCTCCTGCCCCATGCCGAGACCGGCGTCGTCGACGATGAGGCAGACGCCCGTCGGCACGACCTGGATGTTGACCTCGACCGGGGTGCCGGGGGCCGAGTAGTTCGTGGCGTTGGCGAGCAGTTCGGCCAGGACCACGGCGACCGGCTCGACGGCCCGGCTGACGACCGAGAAGTTGACCTGGCCGTTGACCCGGACCCGGTCGAAGTGCCGGATGCGGCCCTGGGCGCTGCGGGCCACGTCGAAGACGGAGGCCACGGTCTCGCGCCGGCCGAGCCAGCCGCCGCACAGGACCGCGATGCCCTGGGCGCGCCGGCCGAACTGGCTGTTGGCGTGGTCCACGGCCATGAGGTCGGCCAGGATGCCGGGGGCGTCGCCGTACTTGCGCTGCGCCTTCTCGATCACGACCTGCTGCTCGTCGGCGAGGCTCTGGAGGGTCCGGACGGCCGCCTTGAGGACGGCCTTGGTCTCCTCCTCCGCGTCCCTGCGGACCTCCGAGAGTTCGGCGGACTGCCGTTGCAGCAACTGCCCGTGGACGGCGTGGAGTTCGTCGCGCTGCTGGCGGAGCCTGTCGCGCTCCTGGCCCAGCTCGGCGTGGTTTCTTCGCAGCTTCAGGTTGGTGGCGCGGGCTCGCAGCACGGCACCCACGGCCACCAGGGCTACGACAACCATCACCCAGAAGACGGGATCAAGTAGAATTGTCATGAAACTCACTTAAGTGACATGGCGGAAACGGCTCGACGCCTCGCCGAGCGGTGCACGGCCCGCACTTGGTCACTTCAACCGCGCATCACTTCGGGAGACATCTCTCCGAAGGTAGGACCGAGAGGCTCATCCCTACCGGAATGCCCCCGTACGCCATCAGCCCACTAAAAGTAAAATGATCTTACCATCCACCTCGGCGCAAATGGTCAACTCCGGTGCGCGCGTGAACACTTGACGCACAATGTTCACAGTGAGGAGATATTGGGGACGCCGACCGCTCCCACATAGCCTGGAGATGGACAACGGGCGCGGTGCGGCGGGCGCGCGATATCGGCCGAGGGGGCCCGGATGAGGAGATTGCCGGACATCGGCGTCCACGACCTGGACGCGGCACTGGTCGTACGGACCGACTTCGGCGACGAACCCGTCTGGCGGGCCGTCGTCGCGGAGCTCCGGCAGCCGTGGGGCATGGACGAGGAGCACGAGGCCCGCGTCCACATCGTCGACGATCCGGCCTGGTCGGGCGCCACGGTGCGGGAGGTGCGGGCCGCGGCGCGGGCCGCCGACAGGACCGTCTTCATCGCCGACACGACCGCCGTCCGGCACCCGCACTTCGCGCTGCTGGCCGTCGACCTCGACGCCGGCGAGGACACCCCGCCGCAGGAGGACAGGTTCCGGGTGGAACCGGCGGCGGTGCAGGAGGTCCACATGCAGCGCTTTATCGACAACCTCTCCTTCGCCGATTTCGTCGATAAAGCGGCGAGGGACTCCGAGAACGTCGTCTGGTCCCCTTACTGAGCCTCTTCCTGCCCGCCCCTCAAGGGGCGCCCCTCACCGAGCCGCTCCCCTTCCGTCCCTCTCGGGGGAGAATTCCGTCCCGTGCGCCGGTGACGTCCCGGGCGCCGGTGAATTCCGGGGGCCGGGAAAGCGGCGGTCCCGGCCCGTCGGGGGCGGGGGCGGGCGCGCGGGCCGGGGCCTCCCGCCGGGTGTGCGAGACTGTGTCCCGCGCATACCGGGTCCTGTGGAGCAGTTTGGAGTGCTCGCCACCCTGTCAAGGTGGAGGCCGCGGGTTCAAATCCCGTCAGGACCGCTTGCGGCTCACCCCGGTGGACCGCGTGGCTGGGTAGCTCAGTTGGTACGAGCGATCGCCTGAAAAGCGATAGGTCGCCGGTTCGACCCCGGCCCCAGCCACCACCGCTCAGGGCCCGTCCGCGGACGGGCCCTGAGCCGTTCACACCGGGGCCGCGTGCAGCGGCCTGGTGCCCCGGCCGCCCGGATGGCGGTGGCGCCAGAACCAGAACAGCGCGCACGACAGCAGCGCCCACCCGGCCAGCACCAGGAACGGGAACGCGTGCTGGGCGCCCCGGAAGTACACCGCCGTGTGCTGGGCGTTCACCGAGGCGCCCGGCGGCAGCCACTGCCCGAGGCGGCCGATCACCGTCGGCAGCAGCGGGGGCGCCACCGCGCCGCCCGAGGCCGGGTTGCCGAGCAGCACCAGCAGGCCCCAGGTCGGGATCATCGCCCAGCGGTGGAAGAACGTGTTGAACATCGTGAAGACCATCCCGCAGGTGAACATGGTCAGCGCGAGGATCAGCCAGGACTCGACGAACGGCAGGTCGACGGCGCCCAGCCACCAGTCCGCGACCGCCGCCACCGCGAACCCGCCGAGCAGCGCGTAGGCGACGGTGAAGGCGATCCGCTCGGCCGGGTTCAGGTCCCGGGCGTGCACGCTGAGCTGGATCGCCCCGACGAACCCGATGATCACCGCGGCCAGCGAGATGTAGAAGATCGTCAGGCCGCGCGGGTCCCCGCTCTGCAACGGGTGGAGGTCCGTGACCGTCACCGGGACCCCGGTCGCCCTGCCGACCGCGGGACCCGCCTCCGTGAAGACCTGGGCGACGGTGAACCCGGACGCCCCGGAGACGTCCAGGGCGACCCGCGCCCCGTCGTCGCGCACGTCGAGGACCGCGTAGATCCGCTGCTGCCCGACCGCCTCCCTGGCGTCGGCGGCCGAACCGTAGGGCCGCAGGTCGAGCTGCGCGTCGAGGGCCTTCTCCATCCCGTCGAGGAACGCCTTGCCGCGCGCGCTCTGGTACTGCCCGGTCACCCCGGTGGGGATGTGGTGCGGGGTCGGGTTCGCCATGGAGTAGGTGTATGCGGCCGCGAACAGCGCGGCTGCCGCCGCCAGGATGAACACCAGCACGGTCGCGGGCAGGAACGGCGACCGGGTGAAGGAGGCCCAGCGCTCGGACGGGCTCGGCGACCGCCCGTGCTCCCCGTGCCGGGGCCCGGGGGATCCTTCGGATTTCTCGGACATATCCGAACGCTAGAGCAGCCCGCCCGCCCCCACACCAGGACGGCGGCCACCCGCGCGGGACGGGCTCCACCGCGCGCCGGGCAAAAGCGTTCGCCACGGATTTCCCCGGGATGAGATCCTGGGACGCGTATGTCTACGCATCCCGCCCCCGCACTCGGCGCCCTCGCCCCCCGCCTGACCGAGCTGTCCCTGCGCGACGCGCACCGGCTCGGGCGCAGGCTCGAAGGCGCGCGCAAGATCCGCAAGCCCGAGGCGCGCGCCGCCGTGCTCGCCGAGATCGAGGCGGAGGTCGACCGCGCCGAGGAGCGGATGGGACGCCGCCGCGGCCGGGTGCCGTCGGTCAGCTATCCCGAGCAGCTGCCGGTCAGCCAGAAGAAGGACGTCATCGCCGACGCGATCCGCGACCACCAGGTCGTGATCGTCGCCGGGGAGACCGGTTCGGGCAAGACCACCCAGATCCCGAAGATCTGCATGGAGCTGGGGCGCGGGGTCCGGGGCATGATCGGGCACACCCAGCCCCGCCGGATCGCCGCCCGCACGGTCGCCGAGCGGGTCGCCGAGGAGCTGGACACCCCGCTGGGCCAGGCCGTCGGCTGGAAGGTGCGCTTCACCGACCAGGTCGACCCGGACGCCACCTTCGTCAAGCTGATGACGGACGGCATCCTGCTCGCCGAGATCCAGACCGACCGCGAGCTGCGCGCCTACGACACGATCATCATCGACGAGGCGCACGAGCGGTCCCTGAACATCGACTTCCTGCTCGGCTACCTCGCCCAGCTGCTGCCCAGACGCCCCGACCTGAAGGTCGTCATCACCTCGGCGACCATCGACCCCGAGCGGTTCTCCCGGCACTTCGGCGAGGCCCCGATCATCGAGGTCAGCGGGCGCACGTACCCGGTGGAGGTGCGCTACCGGCCGCTCCTGGAGGACGTCACCGAGGAGTCCGCCGAGGCCGACCGGGACCAGATCACCGCCATCTGCGACGCCGTCGAGGAGCTCCAGGGCGAGGGCAAGGGCGACATCCTGGTCTTCCTCTCCGGGGAGCGGGAGATCCGCGACACCGCCGACGCACTGGAGAAGAGGAAGTACCGGTTCACCGAGGTGCTGCCGCTGTACGCGCGGCTCTCCCACGCCGAGCAGCACCGCGTCTTCCAGCAGCACACCGGACGCCGGATCGTGCTCGCCACGAACGTCGCCGAGACCTCCCTGACCGTCCCCGGCATCAAGTACGTCATCGACCCCGGCTTCGCCCGGATCAGCCGCTACAGCCACCGCACCAAGGTCCAGCGGCTGCCCATCGAACCGGTCTCGCAGGCCAGCGCCAACCAGCGCAAGGGCCGCTGCGGACGCACCAGCGACGGCATCTGCATCCGGCTCTACAGCGAGGACGACTTCGCGGCCAGGCCGGAGTTCACCGACGCCGAGATCCTGCGCACCAACCTCGCCTCCGTCATCCTCCAGATGACCGCGGCCGGGCTCGGCGACATCGAGAAGTTCCCCTTCATCGACCCGCCCGACCACCGCAACATCCGCGACGGCGTGCAGCTCCTGCAGGAGCTGGGCGCGCTCGACCCGGCCCAGCAGGACGTCCGCAAGCGGCTCACCGACACCGGCCGCAAGCTGGCCCAGCTCCCGGTCGACCCGCGGCTGGCCCGGATGGTGCTGGAGGCCGACCGCAACGGCTGCGCCCGCGAGGTCATGGTCATAGCCGCCGCGCTCTCCATCCAGGACCCGCGCGAGCGCCCCGCCGAGAAGCAGGCCCAGGCCGACCAGCAGCACGCCCGCTTCAAGGACGAGACGAGCGACTTCCTCGCCTATCTGAACCTGTGGCGGTACGTGCGCGAGCAGCAGCGCGAGCGGGGTTCGTCGTCGTTCAGGCGGATGTGCAAGCAGGAGTACCTGAACTTCCTGCGCATCCGCGAGTGGCAGGACATCTACACGCAACTGCGCACGGTCGCCAAGCAGATGGGCATCCATCTCGACGAGAACGACGCCCCCGCCGACCGCGTCCACGTCTCGCTGCTCGCCGGGCTCCTGTCGCACATCGGCATGAAGGACGTGAAGGACGCCGGGGCGGAGAGCGGGCGCGGCTCCGGCCGCAACGAGTACCTGGGCGCCCGCAGCGCCAAGTTCGCGATCTTCCCCGGCTCGGCGCTGTTCAAGAAGCCGCCGCGGTTCGTGATGTCGGCGGAGCTGGTGGAGACGTCCCGGCTCTGGGCCCGGGTCAACGCCCGGATCGAGCCGGAGTGGGTCGAGCCGCTCGCCGGGCACCTGGTGAAGCGGACGTACAGCGAGCCGCACTGGGAGAAGGACCAGGCGGCCGTGGTGGCGTACGAGAAGGTCACGCTGTACGGCGTCCCGATCGTCGCCCAGCGGAAGGTGAACTACGGCCGGATCGACCCCGAGGTCTCCCGCGAGCTGTTCATCCGCAACGCGCTGGTGGAGGGCGACTGGCGCACCCACCACAAGTTCTTCGCCGACAACCGCAGGCTGCTCAGCGAGGTCGAGGAGCTGGAGCACCGGGCCAGGCGCCGGGACATCGTCGTGGACGACGAGACCCTGTACGACTTCTACGAGCAGCGGGTGCCCGAGCACGTGGTGTCCGGCGCCCACTTCGACTCCTGGTGGAAGCACAAGCGGCAGGAGCAGCCGGAGTTCCTCGACTTCGAGCGGGCGATGCTGATCCGCGAGTCGGCGGAGGCGGTCACCAAGGCCGACTACCCGGACTCCTGGCGGCAGGGGCGGCTGAAGTTCCGGGTGACGTACCAGTTCGAGCCGGGCGCGGACGCCGACGGCGTGACCGTGCACGTGCCGCTCCAGGTCCTCAACCAGATCACCGACGAGGGCTTCGACTGGCAGATCCCCGGCCTGCGGGAAGAGGTCGTCACGGAGCTGATCCGCTCCCTGCCGAAGCCGATCCGCCGCAACTACGTGCCCGCGCCGAACTTCGCGAAGCGCTTCCTGGACAGCGCCGTCCCGCTCCAGGAGCCGCTGACGACGACCATGGCGCGGGAGCTGAAGCGGATGGTCGGCGTGCCCTTCGAGGCCGCCGACTTCGACTGGGCGAAGGTCCCCGACCACCTGAAGATCACGTTCCGGATCGTCGACGAGCGGCGCCGCAAGCTCGCCGAGGACAAGGACCTGGAGGCGCTGCGGCTGCGGCTGCGGCCGAAGGCGCGCCAGGCACTGTCCCAGGCCGCCGCCGCGACCGCCGAGCGGCAGGGCGGCGAGTCCCTGGAGCGCACCGGCCTCACCGACTGGACGATCGGCGCCCTCACCCGCGTCTTCGAGACCCGCAGGGCCGGGCAGCCGGTGAAGGCGTACCCGGCGCTGGTCGACGACGGCGACACGGTCTCGGTGCGGCTGTTCGACACCGAGGCGGAGCAGGCCGAGGCGATGTGGCGGGGCACCCGCAGGCTGATCCTGCGCAACATCCCCGTCCACCCCGCGAAGTTCGCGTCCGAGAAGCTGACCAACGCGCAGAAGCTGGCGCTGTCGTCGAACCCGCACGGTTCGGTCCAGGCCCTGTTCGAGGACTGCGCGACGGCGGCCGCGGACCGGCTGATCGCCGACTTCGGGGGTCCCGCGTGGGACGAGGAGTCGTACCGGAAGCTGTTCGACTCGGTGCGCGCGGAGATCGTCGACGCGACCGTACGGACGGTCGGCCAGGTGCAGCAGGTGCTGGCCGCCTGGCAGGCCTGTGAGCGCCGTCTGAAGGGCGTGCGCAGCCCCGCGCTGCTGGCCAACCTCCAGGACGTCAGGGAGCAGTTGGACGGCCTGGTGAAGCCCGGCTTCGTGACCGCGGCCGGGCTGCGCAGGCTGCCCGACCTGATGCGGTACCTGGTGGCGGCGGACCGGCGGCTCCAGCAGATGCCGACCGGCGTCCAGCGGGACACCACCCGCATGGAGAAGGTGCGGGAGATGCGCGACGAGTACGCCTGGCTGCTCGAACAGCTCCCGCAGGGGCGCCCGGTGCCGGCCTCGGTGACCGACATCCGCTGGATGATCGAGGAGCTGCGGGTGAGCTACTTCGCGCACGCGCTGGGCACCGCGTACCCGGTCTCCGACAAGCGGATCGTGAAGGCGATCGACGCCGCCGCTCCGTGATCTCCCGTGCACCCTGGGTGAGTTTTACCAGGAGGCGCACCCTCCTGTAGAGTCCTGTCTCGCAGCGCAACGCACGAATCGCACTGCGAATCAAGGTCCTGTGGAGCAGTTTGGAGTGCTCGCCACCCTGTCAAGGTGGAGGCCGCGGGTTCAAATCCCGTCAGGACCGCAGTGATCGAGAAGGGCCCGGACTTCGTCCGGGCCCTTCTCGCGTTCCCCCTGGACACAGCGCCGGACCCGGGTGCCGCGCACCGGAGTCCCGGCCTCCCTCCTTGACGGTGGCCCCGTCCGCCGGTAACCAGATGTCAGGACCCGTCGTGCGCGCGGGTGCTGGAGGTGGCTCGTGGCGGCTCCGGTGAGGCACGAGACGCGGGCCCTGCTCCGCGCGCATCTGTCGGCCGCGCTGCCCTACCGGCACCGGACCCGGCACTGCCCGATCTGCCACCGCCTGCTGCGGCTCGCGATGGACTCGGGGGCGCCGCCCGCCCCAACTCCCGCCGTGCGCAAGGGTGCTGGAATCGAGGATTCCACTAGCGCAACCGCGCCGGAGTGACAAGGACTCTGGCATGTGACGGGTGTCACCGCGTAAAAACCACGCGTGCCGGTTCTTACTCACCTCCTACAAGCGGTCAATTTAATATGTGCAATTGCACCGTCTTGAGAGCAGGCCGGACGCGACTTCCGGAGCCCTCCCGCGGTGTCCGCGACAGCACCCGCACAGGAGATCCGACAGGCCTCCCCAGAGTCCGACAAGGCCGCTCACAGACCCTCCGCCGGCGCCCCCGGGGCGAACAGAGTCGCCCGTGCCGCACCGGAAACAAAAAAGATCGCGCTGGACCCGGCGGAGTCCAGCGCGATCGACGACGCACCCATGTCACGTTCTTGAGAGGCTCCGGGGAGCCGGGGCGTGGGGTCCGTTGGGGCGGACTCCGCGTCGTATGGAGCTAGGTTTCGGGCGTTTCGGCACGTTGGGGGACGTGTCGCACCACCCTGCTATGAAGTTGTCAGGCCTCGCTGCGCTGCTGCGGGATACCCGCGAGCAGGGCGCGCACCTCGGCCTCGCGGTAACGGCGGTGTCCGCCGAGCGTGCGGATGGACGTGAGCTTTCCGGCCTTCGCCCACCGCGTGACCGTCTTGGGGTCGACACGGAACATGGTGGCGACCTCAGCCGGGGTCAGCAGCGGCTCGGCATCAGGGGTGCGAGCGGTCATGAGCGGCCTCCTCGGGAGAACCGAACCTTCTCGGTTCTTTCCTCTAAATTCTGCACCTTGACCCGCGTTGCCCGAAATGGCGGACGCGGGTCGAGTCGGTTATAGGACGAACGGCTTGTCCTCGGCACTACAACTACACCATCCGTCCAGCCTCGTCGGCCAAACCGATGGAATTGCCCTCCCAGGTAGTCATCAGCCGCGGAAGCCGATGGACCATGCCATAGCGGACAGTCACGCCTCTGTGACGATCAGTCACACGGCGATCAGGAGTCACCAGACCCCCCAAAGCGTGCAATGCTGAGATTCCGCCCACAGTGGTACGTACTGGAACGGATAGAGCCCTCCCCGGACTCCTTGTCCTATTTTGGCATGAGGAGGGGCAAGCGGCGCAAGGGCCGCGTACGTGCGGTCCGTCACGCTTGACACAAAAGCCCGGATCGGGACGTAGGTCCCGACGCGCGGGACCTCCCGGTGAGATCCGGGACCCCAGAGGCAGGACGAAACCCCAAAACGGGCGTCCCGTCAAACGTCAGTTCGCAGAGCGCCGGTCCCTGACCGCCCGCCAGCGCTCCGCGAGCCGGGCGTACGCCAGCCCGGCGGCCGCGCCGTCGCCCTGCCGCAGCGCCTCGATGCCGGCCGCCACGTCGGCCGCGGAGCGGTCGTCCGCCAGCTCGCCCGCCGACAGGACGTGCACCAGGCCGCCGTAGTCCAGCTCCACCAGCGAGCGCGGGTGGAACTCCTCGAGCCAGCGCCCCACGTCGAGCAGGCCCTCGACCATCGGACCCTCGCCCAGCGCGTCCCTGAGGGTGCGCAGACCGCGCGCCACCCGCCGCCTGGCCTGGACCATCGGCGTGCGGTAGCGCAGCATCGGCGGGATCTCCCCGCACCCCTCGTCGTAGCGCCGCTCCTCGTCGGCCACCAGCACGAACCAGTGCAGCGGCACCTGCCAGTTGCCGGTGCGGATCCACGGGCGGGCGTCCGGGTTGCGGGTCAGCCAGCGCTCGTAGTCCTGGGCGGCCTGGAGCCTGACCAGCGGCGGCAGCACCGCGTCCAGCACCGGCGCGGGCAGCTCCTCCGGCAGCTCGGCCAGCGCCTGCCAGCCGCGCAGCCGGGTCCGCCACGGACAGACGCACACCACGCCCTCGCTCTCCAGCACGAACGCGTCGCCGCTCTCGTGCACCGGCACCGGGACCGGCGGGGTGGGCAGCAGATCGGCCAGCGAGCGGCGCAGCTCGTCCTGGTACGAAGGGCGTTCGGGACGGCGCGCGTACCGCGCCCAGTGGCCGCGCTCCGGCTCGGGGAAGGCGGCCAGCGGCTCGTAGACACGCAGGTACGTCGCGTACGGGACGGTCACCGGGGACACCTTGGGCACGCCTGCTCCCTCCCCCGCCCACCGCCGGGGAAAACTGCCGGACCCGCCGACAAACGCGCGGGAAATCTATGCAAATCGTCGCACGGACGTACCCCTCCGGTGGGTGATCCTGAGCACTGCGCGGTGGCGCGGCCGCACAGGCCCTAATCTCGACCTCACGGCCCCGCCACCCGCACGGGAGCCGTGCTCCACCCGCCGCTCAGTACTAGGAGTCACTACCGTGACCGACGTAACCGGCGCACCTGCTGACGTACTGCACACCCTGTTCCACTCGGACCAGGGCGGCCACGAGCAGGTCGTGCTCTGCCAGGACCGCGCCACCGGCCTGAAGGCCGTGATCGCCCTTCACTCCACCGCCCTGGGCCCCGCCCTCGGCGGTACGCGCTTCTACCCCTACCCGAACGAGGCGGCGGCCGTGGCCGACGCGCTGAACCTCGCCCGCGGGATGTCGTACAAGAACGCCATGGCCGGGCTCGACCACGGCGGCGGCAAGGCCGTGATCATCGGCGACCCCGACCAGGACAAGACCGAGGAACTCCTGCTCGCCTACGGGCGGTTCGTGGCCTCGCTCGGCGGCCGCTACGTGACCGCGTGCGATGTCGGCACCTACGTCGCCGACATGGACGTCGTCGCCCGCGAGTGCCGCTGGACGACCGGGCGTTCACCGGAGAACGGCGGCGCGGGCGACTCCTCGGTGCTCACCGCGTTCGGCGTCTACCAGGGCATGCGGGCCAGCGCCCAGCACCTCTGGGGCGACCCCTCGCTGCGCGACCGCAGGGTCGGTGTCGCGGGCGTGGGCAAGGTCGGCCACCACCTCGTCGGCCACCTCCTGGCGGAGGGCGCCGAGGTCGTCGTCACGGACGTGCGCGAGGACGCCGTGCGGCGGATCCTCGACCGGTATCCGCAGGGCGTGACGGCCGTCGCCGACACCGAGGCGCTGATCCGCGTCGAGGGGCTCGACGTGTACGCGCCGTGCGCGCTCGGCGGGGCGCTGGACGACGCCTCCGTGCCGGTGCTGACCGCCCGGGTGGTCTGCGGCGCCGCCAACAACCAGCTCGCGCACCCGGGCGTCGAGAAGGACCTCGCCGACCGCGGGATCCTCTACGCGCCGGACTACGTGGTGAACGCGGGCGGGGTCATCCAGGTCGCCGACGAGCTGCACGGGTTCGATTTCGAGCGGTGCAGGGCGAAGGCCGCGAAGATCTTCGACACCACGCTCGCCATCTTCGCACGTGCGAAGGAAGACGGGATCCCGCCGGCCGCCGCGGCCGACAGGATCGCCGAGCAGCGGATCGCCGAGGCGCGCGCCGCGCGCTGAACCAGGTCGGCTGACCTGGTTCAGGGCGCCGAGCGGTACCCGCCGGCGGACAGTTGGAGAGAACTCTCACGTTCGTCGGCGGGTCGCCCGCCGAGAAGTGGTTAAAATCGCGGTTGACCAGCGGGGACGACGCGCCCCGCGGGTCCTGGGGTCGGGCCCGTGGTGCGGGCGACGTACCGTATGGGCGCGGGCTCAGGTACCGTGGACGTCCTACGGACCGGTCTCTCTGCGGAGAGCCCGTTCCAGATCATGAACGCGTGTCAAGACTCTGGGGCCGTCGAGCCCCGTCACCGAGGGGGTCGAGCCATGGGGCGCGGCCGGGCCAAGGCCAAGCAGACGAAGGTCGCCCGCCAGCTGAAGTACAACAGCGGCGGGACTGACCTGTCGCGTCTGGCCAACGAGCTGGGCGCTTCGACTTCGAGCCAACCGCCGAACGGCGAGCCGTTCGAGGACGACGACGAAGACGAAGACGACCCGTACGCCCAGTACGCGGATCTCTACAACGACGACGATGATGACGACGACGGTGACCAGTCAGGTCCCGCGTCGCAACATCGTCGCGGTGCTTGACGCAACGCTCTCAGCGGTGCGCCGACGGCCTTTTCCCGCCGTTCTCTGCGACTGCACCTCACCCGGTCCGGGGCCTTCGCGCCGGACCGGGTTTCGTGCTGACCGTCAGGAGTAGTCGCCGACCAGCTCGGCGCCGGTCGCCCGGTCCCCGCGCTCGGTGACCTCACCGGCGACCCAGGCCTCGACGCCCCGGTCGGCGAGGGTCGCGAGCGCGACGTCCGCGGACTCCTCCGGGACGATCGCGATCATGCCCACGCCCATGTTGAGGGTCTTCTCCAGCTCCAGGCGCTCGACCTGGCCGGTGCGCCCGACCAGCTCGAAGACCGGGGCCGGGGTCCAGGTGGAGCGGTCCACGACGGCGTGCAGCCCGTCGGGGACGACCCGGGCCAGGTTGGCCGCGAGACCGCCACCGGTGATGTGCGAGAAGGCGTGCACCTCGGTGGTGCGGGTGAGCGCGAGGCAGTCCAGCGAGTAGATCTTGGTGGGCTCCAGCAGCTCCTCGCCGAGGGTGCGGCCGAACTCCTCGACGCGCGCGTCCAGGGCGAGCCCGGCCTGGTCCAGGAGCACGTGCCGGACCAGTGAGTACCCGTTCGAGTGAAGCCCGGACGCGGCCATCGCGATGACGGCGTCACCCGTGCGGATGCGCTCGGGGCCCAGCAGCCGGTCCGCCTCCACGACGCCCGTACCGGCACCGGCGACGTCGAAGTCGTCCTCGCCCAGCAGTCCCGGGTGCTCGGCGGTCTCGCCGCCCACCAGGGCGCAGCCGGCCAGCACACAGCCCTCCGCGATGCCCTTGACGATGGCGGCGACCCGCTCGGGGTGCACCTTGCCGACGCAGATGTAGTCGGTCATGAAGAGGGGCTCGGCGCCGCACACGACGATGTCGTCCATGACCATGGCGACCAGGTCGTGGCCGATGGTGTCGTACACGCCGAGGCGGCGGGCGATGTCGACCTTGGTGCCGACGCCGTCCGTGGCGGAGGCCAGCAGGGGACGCTCGTAGCGCTTGAGGGCGGAGGCGTCGAAGAGGCCGGCGAAGCCGCCGAGGCCGCCGAGGACCTCGGGGCGCTGCGTCTTCTTCACCCACTCCTTCATCAGCTCGACGGCGCGGTCGCCCGCCTCGATGTCGACGCCCGCGCTCGCGTAGCTGGCACCGGCGCCCGGGAGCGGGGCGCGCTGATCAAACTCAGCAGACATGGGGTGAGAACTTTCGTGTCGTACTGCGGGGGCTTACGGGCGACGGATCGCGTCGGCCGCTGCCGTACCGGCAGGACCGGCCGCCAGCTCGGTCTCCAGGAGCTGCTTGCCGAGCAGCTCGGGGTCCGGCAGCTCCATCGGGTACTCGCCGTCGAAGCAGGCGCGGCAGAGGTTCGGCTTGGCGATGGTGGTCGCCTCGATCATGCCGTCGATGGAGATGTACGACAGGGAGTCGGCGCCCAGCGAGGTGCCGATCTCCTCGATCGTCATGCCGTTGGCGATCAGTTCGGCGCGGGTGGCGAAGTCGATGCCGAAGAAGCACGGCCACTTGACCGGCGGCGAGGAGATCCGGATGTGGACCTCGGCGGCGCCCGCCTCGCGGAGCATGCGGACCAGGGCGCGCTGGGTGTTGCCGCGCACGATCGAGTCGTCGACGACGACCAGCCGCTTGCCCTTGATGACTTCCTTGAGCGGGTTCAGCTTCAGGCGGATGCCGAGCTGCCGGATCGTCTGCGAGGGCTGGATGAAGGTCCGGCCGACGTAGGCGTTCTTGACCAGGCCGTTGCCGAACGGGATGCCGCTGGCCTCCGCGTAGCCGACGGCTGCCGGGGTCCCGGACTCCGGGGTCGCTATCACCAGGTCGGCCTCGACCGGCGCCTCCTTGGCGAGGCGGCGGCCCATCTCGACGCGGGACAGGTAGACGTTGCGCCCGGCGATGTCGGTGTCGGGGCGGGCCAGGTACACGTACTCGAAGACACAGCCCTTGGGCTTCGCGTCCGCGAATCGTGAGCTGCGCAGGCCGTTCTCGTCGATCGCGATGAACTCGCCCGGCTCGATCTCGCGGACGAAGCTGGCGCCGCAGATGTCGAGGGCGGCGGACTCGGAGGCGACCACCCAGCCGCGCTCCAGGCGGCCGAGGACCAGCGGCCGGATGCCCTGCGGGTCGCGGGCCGCGTAGAGGGTGTGCTCGTCCATGAAGACGAGGCTGAAGGCACCGCGCACCTTCGGGAGCACCGCGTGCGCGGCCTCCTCGATGGTCAGCGGCTTGCCGTCCTCGTCGGCCTGGGCGGCGAGCAGCGCCGTGAGCAGGTCGGTGTCGTTGGTCGCCGCGACGCGCGGGGTGCGGCCCTCCTGCTTGGGCAGGTCGGCGACCATCTCGGCGAGCTGCGCCGTGTTGACCAGATTGCCGTTGTGACCGAGCGCGATGGAGCCGTGCGCGGTGGCACGGAACGTCGGCTGGGCGTTCTCCCACACGGAGGCACCGGTGGTCGAGTAGCGGGCGTGACCGACCGCGATGTGACCCTGGAGCGATCCGAGAGAGGTCTCGTCGAAGACCTGGGAGACCAGGCCCATGTCCTTGAAGACGAGGATCTGGGAGCCGTTGCTGACCGCGATTCCCGCGGATTCCTGGCCCCGATGCTGGAGGGCGTAGAGCCCGAAGTACGTGAGCTTGGCGACCTCTTCGCCCGGAGCCCAGACACCGAAGACGCCGCAAGCGTCCTGGGGGCCCTTCTCGCCGGGGAGCAGGTCGTGGTTGAGTCGTCCGTCACCACGTGGCACGGCACCGAGTGTAGGCGAGGTCGACCACTGGTCCGAATTGGGGATGCCCGCGCCTAATCGGTCCCCGACGGCGCGACGGCGTGGGCGGTTTCCCCGTTCTCGCTGGTCAGCGTGAGGGAGCGGTGGTCGAGCCGGTAGCCGACCGTGCCGTCGAAGAGGCGCAGCAGCGCCTTCTCGGCCTTCATGAGTGAGGTGTCGCACATCATTCGGGTGGTGGACGGCCTGCCCAGGGTGATATGCCCGTCGCGGACCGTGGCCTTCGCGGTGACCTTGTTGCAGCCGAGGCTGCCGCTGACCTTGTCCGTCCGCGGGTCGAAGGTCAGCCGGGGGTCGGCCTCGGCGGGCAGCGCGGTGGAGGTGCCGTCCCCGCCCAGGGCCGTGACCTTCCACGCGGTGCCGCGCAGCGGGGCGTCCGGCTCCTTGGTGAGGCGGACGCGGTCGCCGTCGCCGGTGGTGAGGGTCAGGCGGTCGCCGGAGCCGTCCAGGGCGAGGGGGCCCGCGCCGAGGGTGGCGGAGAGCTTGCGCTCGAAGGCCATCGGGGTCTTCTCGCAGGCCATGCCGGTCGATTCGAGAGAGCCGAAGGAGACGTGGTCGGCGGTGACGGACGCCTTGCCGCCGAAGCTGTTGCAGCCGAGGTCCCCGCTGGTGCCGCCGTCCTCGTCGATGCGCAGGTAGGCGCCGCTCGGCGCCTCGCTGGTCCGGCCGTCGGCGGTGACGCTGTCGACGCTCCAGTGCACGCCCTTGACGGACGCCGCCGCGCCGACCGACGAACCGTCCGCCTTCTCCGCTCCGCAGGAGACGACGAGCGGGAGCACGGTCAGGGCTGCCAGGGTCAGTCGGTGTGTGTTCATGACGATGTGACGGGAGCGGGCCGCCACCGGTTCCGGTGCGGGGTCAGCCGGTGAGGGGCAGCAGCCCGCCCAGGTCGGCCCGTTCGCCGCCGGCGCTCACCTTCGCGTCGTCGAGCGCGTCCCGCCAGGCGAGCCGTCCGGTGGCGAGCCTGATCCAGGTGAGCGGGTCGGTCTCGACGACGTTGGGCGGGGTGCCGCGGGTGTGCCGCGGCCCCTCGACGCACTGGACGACGGCGAACGGCGGGACGCGCACCTCGGTGGAGCCGCCGGGCGCCTTCACGGCGAGGGCGTCGGCGAGCAGCCGGGTGCAGGCGGCCAGGGCCTGCCGGTCGAAGGGGATGCCGAGGCCGGGAACGGCGGCGTTCAGGTCGTCGGTGAGGACGACGAGTTCGACGGCGCGGGTGACCAGGTGGTCGCCGAGCGGCAGGGCTCCGGCGCCGGTCTCGACCAGGCGGCCGCCGGGGGCGCCGGCGAGCGCGTCGGACAGGCGGCGGGCGGCGGCCTCGTAGCGGTCGGCGAGGGCGGC
>NZ_FMCI01000294.1 GCF_900091845.1 Streptomyces sp. SolWspMP-5a-2 | reverse complement strand
CCCGTCCGGCCGGTCCCGCGCCCCGGGTGCCGCCGTCCGCCGGTGTCGCCGGGGCGTCGTCGCGGGGGTCCGCGCGCGGGGCGAGGAGGAGCGGCAGGTAGACGTCGTCGACGATCTCGGTGATGACGTCCGGCGGGATGGGGGCGCCCCAGAGCAGGTAGTGCTCGCGCAGGAGGTCGACCGCGACGGTGGCGCGCCGTGAGGTGAGGACCCAGGGTTCGATCTCGCCGCGCGCGACCGCGCGGGACAGGATGGTGAGGATGCGTCCCGGGCCCGCGGTCTGCACCCGTTCGCGGACCAGGCGGGCGAACTCGGGGTCGTGCGCGATCTCGGTGAGCAGGCCGCGCAGGATGTCGCCGTGCGACGCGGTCAGTTTGGCGGAGAGCTGCCGCAGCACGGCGAGGACGTCGGTGCGCAGGGTGCCGGTGTCGGGCAGGTCGGTGTCCGAAAGATGGTGGGCCGCGCAGGCGTCGACGACCAGTTCCGCGCGGCCGGGCCAGCGGCGGTAGAGGGCGGCCTTGCCGGTGCGGGCGCGCGCGGCGACCCGTTCCATGGTCAGTCCGGCGTAGCCCACTTCGGCGAGTTCTTCGAGGGTGGCCCGTAGGATGGCCCGCTCCAGCGCCTCGCCCCGGCGGCGGGGGTTCCTGCGGTGGTCGGCCGCCGGACTGTCCGGCGGATCTTCGTGGGTTGGAGGCATGACTCCCGGCCATTCGTCGAACACCCCGTTGCGGGCCTCGGGCGGGTCAGCCTAGCCTCCCGTTAGAGAACGGAACGTTCTTTATGTGTCGAGCGCATCGAGGGACCCATGACCGAGACCGTTGCGACGCCCCCGTCCGGCGCCCCCGCCTTCCCCAGCGACCGCACCTGCCCCTACCACCTGCCCGACCGGTACGACGACCTCCGCGCACGGCAGGGGTCGCTGCAGCGGGTCACGCTCTACGACGGCAAGCAGGCGTGGCTGGTGACCGGGTACGACACCGCGCGGAAGCTGCTGGCCGACCCCCGGCTCTCCTCCGACCGGACGGCCCCCGGATTCCCGGCGACCTCCTCGCGGGTGGAGAGCTTCCGCGACCGCCGTCCCGCCTTCATCGGCCTCGACCCACCCGCGCACGGGCCCAAACGGCGCATGACCATCAGCGAGTTCACCGTCCGGCGCATCAAGGGGATGCGGGCCGACATCGAGCAGATCGTGCACGGCTTCCTGGACGAGATGATCGCGGGCGGTCCGCCCGCCGACCTGGTCAGCCAGTTCGCGCTGCCGGTGCCGTCCCTGGTGATCTGCCGGATGCTCGGCGTGCCCTACGCCGACCACGACCTGTTCCAGGACGCCAGCAGGCGGCTGGTGCAGTCCACCGACGCGGCGGGCGCGAACGCCGCGCGGGACGACCTGGAGAGCTATCTGGGCGGCCTCGTCGACTCGTTGCGCGGCGAGAGCCGTCCGGGGCTGCTGAGCACCCTCGTGGACGAGCAGTTGAAGACCGGCGCGATCGACCGCGAGGAACTCGTCGCCACCGCCATCCTGTTGCTGGTGGCCGGGCACGAGACGACGGCGTCGATGACGTCCCTGAGCGTGATCACGCTGCTCGAACACGAGGGCCAGTGGGACGCGTTGCGCGCGGACCGGTCGCTGGTGCCGGGCGCGGTCGAGGAGCTGCTGCGCTATCTGGCGATCGCCGACATCGTCGGGGGCCGCATCGCGACGGCGGACATCGAGATCGACGGCGAGGTCATCCGGGCGGGCGAGGGCGTCATCGTCGGCAACTCCATCCCCAACCGCGACAGTTCGGTCTTCGCCGACCCGGACACCTTCGACGTCCGCCGCGAGGCGCGTCACCACCTGTCGTTCGGCTACGGCGTGCACCAGTGCCTCGGCCAGAACCTCGCCCGCCTCGAACTGGAGGTCATCCTCACGGCGTTGTTCGACCGGCTGCCCGGCCTGCGGCTCGCGGTGCCGGTCGACCGGCTGACGCTGCGGCCGGGTACGACGATCCAGGGCGTGAACGAACTCCCGGTCACCTGGTGAGCGGGACGAGAGGAGCCACCGTGCGGATGACGGCCGACCGTGAGGTCTGTGTGGGCGCGGGCCTGTGCGCGCTGACGGCACCGGAGGTCTTCGACCAGGACGACGACGGTCTGGTGACGGTGCTCGACCCCGAACCGGGCGCCGGGCAGCGCGCGGCGGCCCGTGAGGCGGCCATGCTCTGCCCGTCGGGCGCGGTGCGCGTCGTCGAGTGACCCGATGAGGACACGTCCCCCCGCCGGGGAGAAGGACCCCGGCGGGGGGACGGCATCTGTCCGTGGGCCGTGCCGACCCGCCCCGCGGCGGTCAGAGACCGGCGGCGTCGCCCGCCCGCTTGAACGCGTTGCCGATCGCGTCCACGACGGCGTCACGCTTGCGCTCCCGCTCCGCGCGGTCCGCGGGCACCAGCAGCGCGGCGACCCGCACGGCGTGCTCGTCCGGGTCGCCGAAGGCGTCGCGCGGGTGCTCCCCGGTGATCGCGCAGTGGCCCGTGACGTCCTTGACCGCCCGGAGCACGATCTCCCGGTCCACGCCCGGCTGGAGAGCCAGCCGCACCTGGAAGCGCGCCATCCACTTCTCGCGGTCCTTGTCCTCCGCCGTCCGCTTTTCCTTCTTCGTCACGTGCTCTCCCGGGTGATCGCGGATCCGTCCGACATACAGGGGGACGCCGGGCCGCCCGAGCGGGTTGCGGGAGCGGCCGCGCGCGTCCCGGGCGGCCGCCGGGGAACGCGCCCCGGAACGCCGCTCGGCTACCACTGGTAGGGCAGGTACTTCCCGTCGAGCGTGATGACGACGCGGTCGCCCGCCGGGTCAGGGACGCGCCGGACGTCGAGGCGGAAGTTGATCGCGCTCATGATGCCGTCGCCGCACTGCTCGTGGATGAGTTCCTTGATGGTCGGGCCGTAGACCTGGACGACCTCGTAGAGGCGGTAGATCGTGGGGTCGACGGGGACGGCCGCGTCCAGGGCGCCGCGGGTCGGCTGGAGCCGGAAGGCGAGGGCAGCGTCGTCGCCGAGTTCGAGCAGGGACGCCGCGGTGGCCGCCTCGTCCTCGCTCATCGGATGCTGGCCCAGCAGCGCGGCCGTGGTCCAGGCGAGCGGTCGACCCACCGCTTCGGCCAGTTGGGCCCAGGTGACGCCCGTCCGCGCCTTGGCCTGCCGTACCGCTTCGGCCGCTTCCCGCTTGCTGAGCATCGGTGTCTCCCTCGACGACGGTGGTCTTGGTCGAACGCCCCACCAGAGTAGGGAAACGGCGGCCCCCGCGGGCGTCCGGTGTCCGGGACCGGCGCACCGCCCACGCCCGCGGGGCTCAGGACCGGTGCCGCCGCCTCACCTCACCGGCCGGCCGGTGTCCCGTCCAGGCCGTGCGCGCGTCCGCCGAGCACCCGGCGCGCGACCTCGGCCTCCGTCGGACCGTCGAACACCCCGGCCCACGAGGTGCGGGGGACGGCGGCGGGCAGGTCCCCCCGGAGCGCGGGGGCGCCGGGCACTCCCACGTCGTCGAGGGCCGTGAACTCGGGCGCGTCGAGCGGGAGTTCGCGGACGGAACCGGTGGCGATCAGGACCCGTCCGGCCCGTACCCGGTCCCCGTCGGCGGAGACGACCGCGAACCCGGCGTCCTCCCGGGCGACCCCGGTGACCCGGCCCGCGACGACGTGACCGCCGGGCGGCGCCGCCTCCCCGGGTCCGTGCCGCTCCGGCCCGTGCGCAAGGACGCCGTCGCGTCCGGGGTCGCCGTGCGCCGTCCCCGCCGTCGCGCCGTGGTTCTCGCCCGTGTCGACGACCAGGACCGAGCGGCCCGCCCCGGCCAGGTCACGGGCGGCGGAGCGGGCCGCGGGCCCGCCTCCGACGACCACGACGTCCCACCGGCGCTCTGCGGCCTCTGCCCACGTGAACTCGTTCATGGGCCCACCATGGGGCCGCGGCGGCGAGAAGCGCGAAGCCGGTTGCCGAACCGGCAAACCCGGCCGGGGCGGGGGCCGGGCCGCTCAGACGGCCCGCACCAGGCTCCCGTCGATCAGGCCGTGGCCGTCGGGCGCCGAGTCCAGCGCGGCGCCCGCCTCCACGACCTCGTTGCGCTCGTTGACGAAGACCACGCGCGGCTCGACCTTCGCCGCGTCGGCGTTCGCCACCGCCGCGTAGGCGATGATGATCACGAGGTCGCCGTTCTGGACCAGCCGGGCCGCCGCCCCGTTGACGCCGATGATCCCGCTGCCCCGGGGGCCCTCGATCACATACGTCTCCAGCCTGCTGCCGTTGTTGATGTCCACGAGGTGGATCAGCTCGCCGGGGAGCAGGTCGGCCGCGTCCATCAGATCGGCGTCGAGGGTGAGGGAGCCGACGTAGTTCAGGTCGCACTGGGTGACCGTGGCGCGGTGGATCTTCGACTTGAGCATGGTTCGGAACATGGCTGTCGCCTTTCGGGGTTGGCGGCTTCTCTTCTGTGACCACGCGGGGACGGTGGAGGAATTCCGGGCGGTGGTGATGCCCGCGTGCGGGCCCGGTCCGCGCGTGTGCGGGGCAGGGGAAAGGGGTCCGGCGGCCGGACGGGGAACGAGGTCGACGGACATCACGGGAAAGGCCCGGACGGGGAATTCCGTGAGCCCGCGTCACCGGGGTGCCGACGGTGGTCATGGAGTTTTGCACGGGTGATCCGGCGCCGCGAGAGCGTATTCCCGTGACACCGCGCGAGGTTTGCGGAGGGCGTTCTCCCGCACGGTTCGCGGCGCCGCCCACCCCGTTCCCCGCCGCCCCCGGGGCCGTATGTCACCCGCTCACTTTCGTGCCGTGCAGGTTGATGAGCGGGCCCGGGACTGGAGCCGGATCCGCCGCCGACGCCACAGTGATGAGGCGCCGAGAGCGCGAAAAACCCTTTACGGCTTCGCCTCGGGACCCGAATACCCGGAACTCGCGGGCGCGGGCCCGGTCCCCCCTTCCGGAGCGGCCGGGCGGGAATTGCGGACGCCGAAGTCGTCGAACCTGGAAGGAACGGAAGATGACGGTGGAGACCACGACACAGGAATCGCGGGCGATTGCCGTTCAGATCGCCACGGTCTTCAAGGAAGTACTGGGCGCCGCCGAGGTGCCCGCCACGGACAGCGGGTTCCTGGACATCGGCGGCGACTCGCTGACGGCCGCCCGCGCGGTGTCCCTCATCAGCTCCCGGCTGGACGCGCGAATCACGGTCCGCGACCTGTTCCGGGCGCAGACCGCCGACGCGCTCGCCCTGGTGGCCCTGCGCCGCCGCGCCGCGTAGGGCCCCCGTACCCCCTCCGACCGCACGTCCGCAACGACTCCCCGAGAGGTGAAGAGATGGTGGCAGAGACCTACCGCGTGGTGGTGAACGGCGAGGAGCAGTACTCGATCTGGCCGCAGGAGAAGGAGCTGCCCGACGGCTGGTTCGCCGAGGGCACCTCCGGGTCCAAGGAGGAGTGCCTCGCCCACGTCGAGCGGGTGTGGACCGACATGCGGCCGCTCAGCCTGCGCCAGGCCCGGTGACCCGACAGCCATGACGACGCGGACCGGAGAAGCGGCCGGAGTGGATGAGCCGGCGGCGATGAAGAGGGAACTGAGCGCCGAGAAGCGCGAGTTGCTCAAGCAGCGCCTGCTCGGGAGGTCGCGCACGGCAGAGGCGCCCACCGGGGCGCCCGGCGCCGTACCGCGCCGTCCTGGCGTCGGGGGCGCCCCGCTGGCGCCCGTCCAGCACAACCTGTGGGTGGCCGACCGGCTGCTGTCGGACAACTCCACGTTCAGCGTCCACCGCGTGCTGCGGCTGACCGGGCCGCTGGACCGGGACGCGGTGCGCCGCGCGCTGGACGCCCTGGTGGCGCGGCACGAGACGCTGCGCATGGTGTTCCGGGACGACAGCCCGCCGCGCCAGGTGCCGTTGCCGCCCGGTCCCGCCCCGCTGCGGACCGTCGACCTCTCGCACCTGCCCCCGGCGGCCCGGCGGGCGGCGGCGGTGCGGGTCGCGGAGGAGGAGATCGCCCAGCCCTTCGACCTGGCGCGCGGGCCCGTCTTCCGGGCGGTGCTCGCGGTCCTCGGCGACACCCGTCACGTCCTCGTGCTGAACCTGCACCACTGCGTCGCCGACGAGTGGTCGTGCGGGGTGCTGGCCCGCGAGTTCGGCGCCCTGTACACGGCGGCCACGCGCGGGACGGACCCGGCGACGGCGCTGCCGCCGCTCCCCGCGTCGTACACGGACTACGCGGCCTGGCAGTCGGACCGGCTCTCCGGGGACCTGCTGGCCGGGCAACTCGCCTACTGGCGCGCGGCGCTGGAGGGCGTGCCCGCGGTGCTCGAACTGCCCACCGACCATGTGCGGCCGCCCACCCCGGCGTTCTGGGGGCACGGCGCGCGGCGGCTGCTGGCACCCGAGGTCGGTTCCGCCCTGCGCGACTTCGCACGGCACCACAACGTCACGCTCTTCACCGCCCTGTTGGCGGTCTTCGCCGGGTATCTGCACCGGTGGAGCGGAGGGCAGACCCGCTTCTCCGTGCTGACGCCGGTCTCCGGCCGGGTCGTCGCCGACACCGAGCCGCTGGTGGGCATGCTGGCGAACACGCTGCCGCTGCCGGTGGACGTCGGCGACGACCCCGGGTTCGGGACGCTGGTGCGGCGGATGAACACCGTGGTCCTCGGGGCCCTGGAGCACCAGGACGTCACCTTCGAGCAGTTGGTGGCGGACTCGGGGCGGCCACGGGACGCGTCCCGCAACCCGCTGGCCCAGGTCATGTACCAGTGCATCGAGGCGCGCGAGCACGTGTGGGAACTGCCCGGTGTCACCGTCGAGCGCGAGCCCATCGGGATGGCGTCCGCGAAGGTGGACCTGTCGCTGGTCGCGGCGAACCTGGAGGAGGGCGTCCGGCTCGATCTGGTGGGCGAGAGCACCCTGTTCACGCCGGAGACGGTGGAGCGGATGCTCGACTCGCTGGTCGAGGTGGTGACCCGGGCGGTCGCCGATCCCGGGACGACCGTCGGCGAGGTGGAGCTGCTCTCTCCCGGGGAGCGGGCACGTCTCGTCGACGACTCCCGCCGCACCGCCGCCGTCCCGTCCGGCGCGACCGTGCTCGGCCTGTTCGCCGCCGCCGTCGCCGCCACGCCCGACGCCACCGCGGTCGTCTCGGGCGCCACCAGGCTCACCTACCGGCAGCTCGACGAGCACGCGGAGCGGGTCGCCGAGCGGATCCGCGCCGCGGTGCCGGGGCCGGGCGCACTGGTCGGCGTCCATCTCCCGCGCTCCGAACGGCTGGTGGCGACGCTCCTCGGGGTGTGGAAGGCCGGGTGCGCGTTCCTGCCGCTGCCGCTCGACCATCCCGCGGACCGGCTGCGGACGATGCTGGAGGACGCGGACGTCGCGCTCGTCGTCGCGGAGCCCGGCCGGGACGTGCCGTGCGGCGGGGTGCCGGTGCTGCGCGCCGCGCCCGGTGACCGGGACGCGGACGCCGGACCGGCCCGCCCGGGTCCCGCGCCGCTGCCCCTCGATCTCGCGTACCTGATGTACACCTCAGGCTCCACCGGCCGCCCGAAGGCCGTGGCGATCGAGCACCGGGGTCTGGCGAACTTCCTGAGCGGCACGGCGCGTCGGCTCGGCGCCGGGGCGGACGACGTGTGGCTGGGGCTGACCGGCATCGGGTTCGACATCGCCCTGGTGGAGATGTTCGTGCCTCTGACCACCGGCGGCCGGGTGGTGCTGGCGCCCGAGGGTGCCGCGCAGGACGGCGAGGCCGCCGTCGGGACGGCCCGGGAGCACGGGGTCACCCATGTGCAGGCGACGCCGTCGGGCTGGCGGGTGCTGCTGGCCGCGTCGCAGCGGCTGCCGCGGCTCGCGGTCGCGCTGACCGGCGGCGAGACGCTGCAACCGGCGCTCGCCACCGAACTGCGCCTGTGCGCCCGGCGGTTGTTCAACTGCTACGGGCCGACCGAGTCCACGGTGTGGGCCACGTACGACGACGTCACCGACCCGGCGGCGGACATCACCGTGGGGACGGGCGTCGACGGCGCCGCCGTGCTGGTGCTGGACGCGGCGATGCGGCCGGTGCCCGGCGGGGTGCCGGGCGAGCTGTACATCGGCGGTCCCGGTGTCGGGCGCGGCTACCACGCGCGGCCCGCGCTGACGGCGGGCGCCTACGTGCCCGACCCGTTCGGGCCGCCGGGGGCGCGGCTGTACCGCTCCGGCGACGTCGGGTCCCGCCGCGCGGACGGCCGGGTGCGGTTCCTCGGCCGCGACGACCACCAGGTGAAGATCCGCGGCCACCGCATCGAACTCGGCGAGATCGAGGCCCGGTTGACCGGGCACCCGGACGTCACGCACGCCGTGGTGGTCGTGGACCGCGCTCCCGCGGGTGACCGCCTCGTCGGCTATGTCGTCGGGTCCGTCGCGGAGGACGAGCTGCGGCGCCACCTCACGGCCGCGCTGCCCGTCGCCATGGTGCCCGCCGTCCTCATGACGCTGGACGCCCTGCCGCTGTCGCCGAACGGCAAGGTGGACCGGCGCCGCCTGCCCGCCCCGCGCGCCGACGCGCCCGCCGGACGCAGGGCGCCCGCGGCCGGTGCCGAACAGGACCTCGCGGACATCTGGGCCGGGCTCCTGGACGTCCGGCCGGTCGCGGCGCAGGACAACTTCTTCACGCTGGGCGGTGATTCCGTCACCGCTGTGTTCCTGGTGTCGCGGGCCAGGGAGGCGGGCTGGGAGTTCACCGCGCGCCAGGTCTTCGCCCACCAGACGCTGGCGGAGCTGGCCGCCGTCGCCGTCCGGTCGGGCGGGGCGGCGGCGGGCGCGGACCCCGCGGACTTCCCGCTGGCCGGTCTCGACCGGGAGGGCCTGGAGACGGTCCTCGCCGGTCTCACGGCCGCGGACGTGCAGGACATCTACCCCTGCACCCCGCTCCAGGCGGGCATGCTCTTCCACA
Organism: Streptomyces sp. SolWspMP-5a-2; assembly: GCF_900091845.1. Taxonomy (GTDB): domain Bacteria; phylum Actinomycetota; class Actinomycetes; order Streptomycetales; family Streptomycetaceae; genus Streptomyces; species Streptomyces doudnae. The sequence continues at coordinate 24,086 of NZ_FMCI01000294.1, read as the reverse complement.
GCCTGCACGACCAGGGCGGCGACACCTACTTCAACCAGTACCGCTGGGAGATCGAGGGCGACCTCGACCGGGACGGCCTGATCGCCGCCTGGCAGCAGGTGCTCGACCGGCACGACGCGCTGCGCTGCTCCTTCCGCTGGGAGGGTCTTGAGCGGCCGCTCCAGGTCGTCCACCGCACCGTGCGGGCCGACTTCACCGTCCTCGACTGGACGGCGCTTCCCGCCGACGCGGTCGCGGAGCGGATGGAGGCGCTGCTCGCCGCCGAACGGGCCGCCGGCTTCGACCTGTTCCGGGTCCCGCCGCAGCGGTTCCACCTCGTCCGCACCGGCGGCGACCGGCACGAGCTGGTGTGGCACAGCCATCACATCCTGGCCGACGGCTGGAGCGTGGGCCCGCTGCTGAACGAGGTGTTCGCCACCGTCACGGCACGGCGCCGCCCGGACGGGGCGGCGCGCGAGCTGCCCGCGCCGGTCCCGCACCGCGCCTATGTGCAGTGGCTGGAGCGGCAGGACCCGCGCGCCGTCGAGCGCTACTGGCGCGACGCCCTCGCCGGTTTCACCGAGCCGACCGCGCTCCCGGTGGTGCGGCAGGCGCCGCGGGAGGCGCCCGCCGGGGCCGCCCGGACCGTCGAACTCGCCCTGGAAGACGGGCTGACGGAGGCGCTGACGAAGCTCGCCCGCGAGCGGGGGTGCACGCTCGGCACCGTCTTCCAGGGTGCCTGGGCGCTGCTGCTCGGCCGCTGGAGCCGCAGCCGTGACGTCCTGTTCGGGCTGACCGTCTCCGGGCGTTCCGTGGACCTCCCGCAGGTCGAGCGGATCGTGGGGCTGCTCTCCAACACCCTGCCGGTGCGCGTGCGGTGGACGGACGACGAGCGGCTCGACGCGTGGCTGGGGCGGCTCGCGGGACAGCTCGCCGGACTGCGCGACGTCGAGCACACCGCGCTGGTCGACATCCACGACTGGTCCGAAGTGCCGGGCGACAGGCGGCTGTTCGACAGCATCCTGGTGCTGCAGAACCTGGCGGTGGCCGAACGTGCCGACCTGGGCGGGCTCTCCCTGCGCATGGGGCCCGTGCACCAGAGCAGCGGCTACCCGCTGATGCTCAACGTCCGGGTCGGCCCGTCGGAGGCCGTCCTCCAGCTCATCCACGACGGGACCCGGGTCGACGCGGCGGACGCCGAGCGGCTGCTGGCGTCCTTCGGGCACCTGCTCGGCGCCTTCGCCGGACGGCCCGACGCGCGGGTCGGTGACCTGCCGATCCTGCCGGACGCCGCCCGGGACGCCGTCGTCCGCGACGGGAACGGCACCGCGCGCGCCTTCCCGGACGCCACCACCGTGCCCGCGATGATCGGGCGGCTGCGGGCGCGCACCCCGCACGCGACGGCGGTGCTGGACGGCGCCGAGGAGTGGACGTACGACCGGCTCGCCGAGCGGGCTGACCTGCTGGCGGACCGGCTGCGGGCCGCCGGGGTGCGGCCGGGCGACCGGGTGGGGCTGCGGCTCGACCGGTCGGCCGCGATGATCGCCGCGGTGCTCGCGGTGTGGCGGGTGGGCGGCTGCTACGTACCGCTCGACCCGGAGTACCCCCGACGCGCGGACGGCCTTCGTGCTGGCGGACTCCGGGGTGCGGGTCCTGCTGGCGGACGACGGACCGCTCCCGGCGTCGCTGCCGCCGGGGGTGACCGTGGTGCGCGCCGGGGACGTGGCCGGTCCGCCGCGGGAGCACGGGGACGCTCTCGCGCCGCCCCGCCCGGACGACGTCGCCTATGTGCTGTACACCTCCGGCTCCACCGGGCGCCCCAAGGGCGTCGAGGTCACGCACGCGTCGCTCGCGCATCTGACCGCCGCCATGACGCACGTCCTGTCGTCGGCGGGGCCGCAGACCTGGCTGGGGCTGACCGCGCTCTCCTTCGACATCTCCGCCGTGGAGATGTGGGTGCCGCTGACCACCGGCGGGCGGGTCGTGGTGGTCCCCGAGGAGGGGCGCTGGGACGCCGCGGCGCAGCGGGCCCTGATCCGCGCCCACGGGGTCACCCATGTGCAGGCCACCCCGTCCGGGTGGCGGCTGCTGCTGGCCGCCGGGTTCGGCCCGGCGGACGGTGTCGCCGTCGGCCTGGTGGGCGGGGAGGCGCTGCCGCAGCCGCTCGCCGCTGAGCTGGGCGCGTGCCTGCCCCGGCTGGTCAACGTCTACGGGCCGACCGAGGCGACGGTCTGGTCCACCTGGGACGAGGTCGGCGACGGCCGGGACGAGGTGTCGATCGGGCGCCCGCTGCCCAACACCTCGGCGCACGTGCTGGACGAGGCGATGCGCCCGGTGCCCGTCGGGGTGCCCGGCGAGCTGTACCTCGGCGGCGCGGGCGTGGCCCGCGGGTATCTGGGGCGCCCCGGGCTGACCGCCCGGCAGTTCGTGCCCGACCCGTTCGGCGGTCCCGGGGCGCGGCTGTACCGCACCGGTGACCTGGCGGCGCGGCGGCCCGACGGCCGTCTGCGCTTCCTGGGCCGGGACGACCACCAGGTCAAGATCCGCGGTCACCGCATCGAACTCGGCGAGATCGAGGAGGCGTTGACCCGGCATCCGGACGTCGGGCTGGCCGCCGTCACGGTCCACCGGGACGCCGCGGGCGACGCGTTCCTGGTGGGGCATGTGGCCGGGGCGCCGGGCGCCGTCCTTGATCCGGCGGACGTCCGGGCGTTCCTGCGGGGCGAGGTGTCGCGGGCGATGGTGCCCGACCGGCTGGTCGTGCTGGAGGCGATGCCGCTCAGTCCCGCGGGCAAGGTGGACCGTGCCGCGCTGCCCGCGCCGGAGGCCGCCGGGGCGCGACCGGCCGGGCGGACCGCGCCCCGCGACCCCGCCGAGCGGACCCTCGCCGACATCTGGGCGCGGGTCCTGGAGACCGGCGCGATCGGCATGGACGACGACTTCTTCGCGCTGGGCGGCAACTCGCTCAGGGCGGTGACGGTCGCGGCGCTGGCGCGTGCGGCCGGGCTCGCGGTGACGACCCGGCAGATCTTCGCCCACCCCACGGTGGCGGAGCTGGCGGTGCTCGGCGCCCAGGCGCCCGCTCCGGAACCCCGTCCCGAGACCGCGGCGGACGGTCCGTTCGCGTTCACCGGGCTGGACGGCGCGGCCCTGGACGGGCTCCTCGACGAGGTGGGCCGGGAAGGCGCCGAGGACGTCCTGCCGCTGTCGCCGCTGCAGACCGGGCTGCTCCTGGACACGCTGGCGGAGACCGGCGACTACGTGCGGGTCTTCGCCGTCGACGTCGAGGGCGACTTCGACCCGGCCGCCTTCGAGGCCGCCTGGGCGCAGTTGGTCGCCCGCCACGCGATCCTGCGGTCCACCTTCCACTGGGCCGACCTGCCCCGTCCGGTGCAGGTCGTCCGCCGCGAGGCGCCGCCGCGCTTCCGGCACGCCGACCTCACCGCGCTCCCCGCGGACCGGCGCGCCGCCCGGCTCGCGGACCTCACCGCGGCGGAGGAGGAGACCGTCTTCGACCTGGCGGCGGCTCCGCCCGCCCGGTTCCTGCTGGTCAGGGTCGCCGGGGACCGGCACCGCTTCGTGTGGACCACCCACCATGTCGTCTTCGACGGGTGGAGCCTGCACGCCCTGCTGGGCGAGGCGTTCGAGATCTACCGGGTCAGGCGGGCGACCGGCCGGCCCGCGGTCCTCCCCGACCCGCCGCCGTACCGCGCGTACCTGCGCCGGCTCGCCGCGCACGACACCCCCGGGGAGACGGAGCGCGAGAACGACCACTGGCGTTCCCGGCTGGCGGGCTTCACCCGGCCCACCCCGCTGCCCGGCGCCCGGCCCACGGCCGCCACCGGCGGGGTGTGGAGCGCCCGGCAGGCCCTCCCGGCGGCGCTGCTCGACGCCCTGGAGCGGACGGGCCGCCGTCACCGGGTCACCGTCGGCACCCTGGTGCACACCGCGTGGTCGCTGCTGCTGAGCCGGACGAGCGGGGAGCGGGACGTCGTCTTCGGCACCACCGTCTCCGGCCGGTTCGGCGAGGTCGAGGGCGTGGAGCGGATGGTGGGGCTGCTGATGAACACCCTGCCGCTGCGGGTCGAGGTGGACCCCGGGGCTCCGCTCGGGGAGCTGCTGCGGGAGGTGCAGCGGCGGGTCACCGAGGTGGCGGGGCGCGCGCACGTCGCACTGCCCGCCGTGCGGCGGGTGAGCGAGGTGGCGCCGGGGCGGCGCCTCTTCGACAGCCTGGTCGTCTTCACCGACACCGGCACCGGCGCGCTGCCCCGGGGGGTCGTGCCGGTCGCCGGGGGCGAGGCCCGCGACACCGGCTACCCGCTGGTCCTTGAGGCCACCCGCGCCGAGCGGCTCACCCTCTCGCTGAGCTGCGAGAGGTCCCGCTACGACCAGGTCACCGCCGACCGGCTGCTCGCCCAACTGGTGCGGCTGCTGACCGGCCTGACCGAGGACCACCCGGGCGCGGACGCGGTGCCGATGCTGTCGGACGAGGAGCGGGCGCTCGTCGTTGGCGCCTGGAACGACACCCGGACCCCGTTCCCCGGCGACCGCACCCTGCACTCCCTGATCGCGGACCGGACGGCCGCGGCGCCCGACGCCGTCGCCGTCCGGCTGGGCGACGCCACCTGGACCTACGCCGAGCTGGCGCGGCGGGCCGACCGGGTGGCCGAGCGGCTGCGCCGGGAGGGTGTCGGGCCGGGCGATCTGGTGGCCCTGTGCACCGAGCGCTCCTTCGAGCACGTGGTCGGGCTGCTGGGCATCCTGAAGGCCGGCGCCGCCTTCGTGCCGGTCGACCCCGACCATCCGGCCCGCCGTCAGGCCTACCTGCTCGCCGACTCCGGGGCACGGGTGGTGCTCACCCAGGGCCGTCTGCGCGCGGCCCTGCCGGACGGCGCCGGTGCGACCGTCCTCGCGCTGGACGACCCGGCGGCCTGGTCCGGCGGCCCGTGGACGGGTCCGCGGCCCGAGGCGCTCCCCGCCGACCTGTGCTCGCTGTACTACACCTCGGGCTCGACCGGCACCCCCAAGGCGGTGGCCTCGCACCACGCGGGCTGGGTCAACCGCATGGCGTGGATGCAGCGCAGGCACGGGCTGGCCCCAGGCGAGGGCGTCCTGCACAAGACCACGCTCTCCTTCGACGACGCGGCGGTGGAGATCCTGTGGCCGCTGATCACCGGCGGCGAGGTGGTGCTGCTGGCGCCGGGCGCGCACCGGGACGCGCACGCGATCGCTGAGGCCGTCGCCCAACACGGCGTGGTGCACGTGCAGTTCGTGCCCAGCGTGCTGGAGGTGTTCCTGGACATCCTCACCCCGGCGCGGGCCCGTGCGATGTCCCGGCTGCGGTCGGTCCTCACCAGCGGGGAGGCGCTGCGTCCCGCGCTGGTGCGCCGGTTCCGTGAGGTCTTCGGGGACCGGGTGAGCCTGGACAACACCTGGGGCGCCACCGAGGTCTCCATCGACTCCACCTGCCGGGTCTGCGTCGCGGCGGACGGCGTCGGCGACACCGGCGCGGTGGCGCTGGGGCTGCCCCTCGACAACAACACCGTCCATGTGCTGGACCCGGCGATGGCGCCGCTGCCGACCGGGGTCACCGGCGAACTCTTCATCGGGGGGCCGGGGTTGGCCCGCGGCTACCACGGGCGGGCCGGGCTGACCGCCGAGCGGTTCGTGCCCGACCCCTTCGGGCCGCCCGGCGCCCGCCTGTACCGCACCGGTGATCTGGGGCGGCGGCGGGCCGACGGTGTCCTGGAGTTCGCGGGGCGCACCGACCACCAGGTGAAGATCGGCGGGGTGCGGGTCGAACTCGGCGAGATCGAGGACGCGTTGCGCAGGGCGCCCGGGGTCAGGGACGCGGTCGCCGACGTGCGGACGGTGGCCGGGGCGCGGACGCTGGTCGGCTACACGGTCGGCGGCGACGCCGGGGACCGCACGCTGGCCGCGCTCCGCGCCGAGCTGCCCGACGTCATGGTGCCGCGGTTCCTCGTCGCCCTGGACGCCCTGCCGCTGAACGCCAACGGCAAGGTGGAGCGGGCCGCGCTGCCCGAGCCCGACCCGGCCGCACGCGCCGGGGCCGCCGGGTCCCCCACGGCTCCCGGCACCCCGACCGAGGAGGCCATCGCCGGGATCTGGTGCCGGGTGCTCGGGCTGGAGCGGGTCGGGGTGCACGACAACTTCCGTGCCCTGGGCGGGGATTCGATCCTGCTGATCCACACCGTCGCGAAGGCGCGGGAGGCGGGCGTGTTCCTCACGCCGAAGATGGTCTTCGAGCACCCCACGATCGCGGCGCTGGCCGCGGCCTCCGACGAGGCGGCTTCCCGGGGCGCCGTGACCGCCGTCCACGCCGAACAGGGCCCGGTCACCGGCGAGGTGCCGCTCGGGCCGGTCCAGCGGCAGTACGCGGCGCTCGGGCCGCGCGACCGGTTCAACCAGAGCAGGCTCCTGGAGGTCCCCGCCGGGCTCGGCCCCGACACCCTGCGGGCCGCGCTGCGCGCCCTGGTCGGCCACCACGACGCGCTGCGGCTGCGCTGGAGCCGCCGCGGTGACCGGTGGCACCAGTACCTGGCGCCGGTGGAGGAGGGCGGCGACCCGCTCACGGTCGTGGACGACCCGCGGCTCGCCGACGCGGCGGTGGAGGCGGCGCACGCCGGACTCGGCCTGGAACAGGGCCCGTTGCTGCGCGCCGTGCTGCTCGGGCACACCGGGCGGCTGCTGCTGGTCGTCCACCACCTGGCCGTCGACACGGTCTCCTGGGACATCCTCGTGGAGGACCTCGACACCCTGTGCGGCGGCGGGCAGTTGCCCGCCAGGACGACGTCCGTGCGGCACTGGGCACGGCGGCTGCACGAGCACGCCGGGAGCGCCGCGTTCGACGCCGAGGCCGCCTACTGGGCGCTGCCCCGGCCGCGGGTCGAGCCGCTGCCGACGGAGGGCGGGGACGACGCGGGCACCGAGGGCCGCGCCCGCTCCACCCGGGTCGTCCTCGCGGCCGGTCCGACGTCGGCGCTGCTGCGGCAGGCGGCGGCGCGGCGCGGGGCCGAGCCGGAGCACCTGATGCTGGCCGCCCTGGCCCGCGCGCTGACCGAGGTCACCGGGGGCGACGGCTGCGCGATCGACGTGGAACGGCACGGCCGCGAGCCGCTGTTCGACGACGTCGACCTCACCCGCACCGTCGGCTGGTTCACCAGTGTCCAGCCGCTGGTGATCAGCCGTCCCGGCGCGGACGGCGCGGAGGACTGGATCGACGTGGTCGCCGAGCACGTCCGCACCCCCGCGGGACGCGGCATCGGGCACGGGCTCGCCCGGTACCTGCGCGGCGACGAGCGGACGGCGCCCCCGGCCCAGCTCTCGTTCAACTACCACGGCCGCCGGGACACCGGACCCGCCGGGGGCGGCGCGCTGCGCCCGCTGCCGGGCACGGTGGGCGAGCACACCGACCCCGGGCAGCGCCGCTCCCACCTGGTGGAGATCGACGCGGCGGTGATCGGCGGCGCGCTCCACCTGGAGTGGCGGTACGCGGCCGACCGGCTCGGCGACGCCACCGTCCGCGACCTCGCCGACCGGCATCTGCGTCATCTCACCGCGCTGGGCGGCACACCGTCCGGGTCCGGGCGGGAGCCCGCGGAGCCGTTCGTGCGGCGGCTGTTCGCCGGGTCGCCCGCCCCGAGGCTGCCGATGCTGCGGCACCGGGTGCCGGGCGTGGGCGTCGCGGTGATCTCCGACGGCGGTCTGCGCGGGGCGTGGGGCTTCGGCACCCTCGGCGCCGACGACCCGGCCCCGGTCGACGAGCGGACCGTCTTCCAGGTCGGCTCGATCAGCAAGCACGTCACCGCGCTGGGCGTGCTGGCCCTGGTCCAGGAGGGACGCCTCGACCTCGACACCGACGTCAACCGGATGCTCACCGGCTGGCGGCTGCCGGGCGACGGCGTCACCCTGCGCCACCTGCTCACGCACACCGCGGGGCTGGGCGCGCAGTCCTACGACGGCTACCGCGCGGGCCTGCCGATGCCCACCCCGGCGCAGGTCCTCGACGGCGCCCACCCGGCGCTGACCCCGCCGGTCCGCCCGGTGGGCCCGCCCGGGTCGCCGTACCTGTACTCCAGCAGCAACTACACGGTGGTGCAGCAGGTGCTCCAGGACGTCACCGGGCAGGACTTCGCGCCCCTGATGCGGGCCCTCGTCCTCGACCCGCTGGGCATGCGGGACAGCGACTTCGCGCCGCGCGTCCCCGACCTGCCCGGCACCACGCTCGCCCGCAACCACGACGCGGCGGGCGCGCCCTACCCGGAGGGCTGGCACCTGTACCCGGAGTCGGCCGCGGGCGGGCTCTGGTCCACGCCGCGGGACCTGGCCCGGGTCGCCGTCGAGGTGCAGCGGGCGGTGTCCGGCGGCCCGTCGGCCGTGCTGGGCGCCGAGGCGGCGGCCGAGCTGCTGCGGACGCACCCCGGCACCCCGGGCGGGCTGGGCACGGCCGGCAAGGCGTACGGCGGCCGCCGGTGGTTCGGCCACACCGGGGGCGTCCCCGGCTTCCGTGCCCTGACCTGGGCCGACCCGGACCGCGGTCTGGGGCTCGTCGTCACCGCCAACTCCGATGCCGGTGAGGACTTCCTGCGAGAACTGCTGCACGACCTCGGGGTCGGATTGGAGGACGCACGATGGTGACGATCGACGCCGCGTTCCGCCGGTGGGCGGTGCGCACGCCGGACGCCGTGGCGCTGCGCGCGCCGCGCACCCGGCTGACCTACGGCGAACTGGACCGGGCGGCGACCCGGCTGGCCCGCGCCCTGCTGCGGCTCGGCGTCGGGCCCGGGGAACTGGTCGGGGTGGCGGCGACACCGTCCCCCGAGTTCGTGGTGGCGGCGCTGGCGGTGCTCCGCGCGGGCTGCGCCTACCTGCCGCTCGATCTGGCCTACCCCGAGCAGCGGTTGGCGCACATGCGGCGCGACAGCGGGGTCCGGGTCGTCGTCTCCTCCCCGGGCGCCGCCCTGCCACCGGCCCTCGCGGACTGCGTGCGGCTCGACCCGGCCGCGGACACGGGACCCGACGACGACGCGGACGCGCTTCCGGCGGCGGGCGCGGCCGAGCCCGGCGACCTGGCGTACGCGATGTACACCTCGGGCTCGACGGGTCTGCCCAAGGCGGTCCTGGTGGAGCAGCGCAACGTCACCGCCTTCGCGCTGCGGCAGGACTTCGCCGCGCTGGGGCCCGGCCGCTCCATGCTCCAGAGCAGCTCCTTCTCGTTCGACGCGTCGGTGCTGGAGATCTGGGGGGTGCTGCTGCGCGGGGCCTGCCTCGTCTTCCCGCCGGAGGCCCTGCTGAGCCCCGCGGAGACGGCCGAGGTGCTGGCCCGCGAGCGGGTGACCGACCTGTGGCTGTCCTCGGGGCTCTTCCACCGGATCGCCGAGGACGCCCCGGAGGCGTTCGCCCCGCTGCGCACGGTGATCACCGGCGGGGACGTGGTGTCACCGCCCCGGGTGCGGCGGGTGCTGAGCGCCAACCCCGGGCTGACGGTGGCCCACATCTACGGGCCGACCGAGACCACGGTGGCCGTCTGCCGGCGGCTGCTCACCCACCCGGACCAGGTGGAGTCCCCACTGCCGCTGGGCACCCCGATCCCCGGCACCAGCCTGCACGTCATGGACGAACGGGGCCGTCCGGTCCCGGCGGGTGAGACGGGCGAGCTGTGGATCGCCGGGGAGACCGTCTCCCGCGGCTACCACGACCGGCCCGCGCTCACCGCGGAGCGGTACGTCACCGACCCGGGGACCGGGCGGCGCGCCTACCGCAGCGGCGACCTGGCGCGCAAACGCCCCGACGGCACCGTGGAGTTCGCGGGCCGCGCCGACCAGCAGGTCAAGATCCGGGGCTTCCGGGTCGAACCCGGCGAGATCGAGGCGGCGCTCGGCGAGGCGCCCGGGGTGCACGCCTGCCTGGTCAGCCCGCGCGTCGCGCCGCCCGGCGACAAACGGGTCGTCGCCTACGTCGTCCCGGCCGCGGCGGGGCCGCTGCGCGCCGCCGAGGTGCACCGCTTCCTCGCCGGGCGGCTGCCGCGCCACATGCTGCCGTCCGAGTACGTGGCGCTCGACGCGCTGCCCCTGGACGCCAACGGAAAAGAGGACCGGCGGCGGCTGCCCGAGCCGTCCTGGGGACGCGGCAGCCTCGCCGTGCTCGACGTCGTCCCGGCCCCCGCCGCACCGGCCGCCCTGCCCGAGAGGATCTGATCGCCCATGTCTGCCACCCCCGGCCGTACCGGGGTCCAGGTGCCGCTCAGCCGCGACCAGGAACGGACCTGGTTCGTCGACCAGTTGAGCAGTTGCCCGTCCGACTACCTCATCCCGCTCCGGCTGCACCTCGCCGGTCCCCTCGACCGGGACGCGCTGCGCCGGGCCCTCGAAGCCCTGGTGGCCCGGCACGAGGTGCTGCGCACCGGCGTGGTGGCGCGGGACGGGCGGCCCGTCGGCGTCGTCCTCCCGCCGGACCGGTTCCGGCTGCGGGAGGCGGAGGTGTCCGGCGCCGGGGCGCTCGACGCGGCCCTCGCGGCGGAGGCGGCGACCCCGATGGACCTGGCCGCCGGACTCCCCGTGCGGGCCCTGCTGATCCGCCACGGCGAGCGCGAGCACACGCTGGTGCTGACCCTCCACCATGTCGCGGCCGACGACTGGTCCTGCGCCCTCGTCTACGACGAACTGGGCGCCGACTACTCGGCGTTCGCCGCGGGCGAGCCCTCCCCCGTCGCGCCGCCCGCCGAGCCGTACCGGACGGTGGCCGCCCGGCTCGACGCCCTGGCCGCCGATCCGGCGCAGGAGTCGCTCGCGCACTGGCGGACCGCGCTGGCCGACCTCACGGCGTTCGAGGTGCCCGCCGACCGTCCCCGTCCGGCCGTGCGGGCGGGCCGCGGGGCGGTCCGCACCGCCTTCGTGCTGCCGCCGCGGGTCGCGGAACCGCTCACCGCCCTCGCCCGCTCGGCGGGGGCCACGCCCGCGATGCTGCTGACCGCCGCCGTGCAGACGGTCCTGTACCGGTACACCGGCAGGCGGGACGTCACCACCGGCACCACCTACGCGCGCCGCGACGACCCGGCGACCGAGCGGCTGCTGGGCCTGCTCATCAACATGCTGCCCCTGCGCGGGCGCCCGGGACCGGAGTTGACGTTCCGTCAGTTCGTGGAGCGGTTCCGTGACGTGTCGCTCGACGCCTTCGAGCACGCCGAGGTCCCCTTCGACCGGCTGGTGGAGGAGAACGCCCCCGAGCGCGACCCGTCCCGCACCCCGCTGTTCCAGATCCTGGTCAACTTCCGCACCGGCCGCCGCCGTTCCCCCCGGCTGACCGGCCTGACCGTGACCGACCTCCCGATGCCCTACGAGGGAGCCAAGTACGACCTCTGCGTCAGCTTCGATCAGGACGCGGCCGGCGTCCGGTGCGGCGTCAACTGGGACGTCGACCTGTACGACGAGGCCACGGTGGAGCGGCTGGGGAACTGGCTGGAGCGGCTGCTGCGGCACGTCGCCGAGCGGCCGGACACCCCGCTGGACGACATCCCGCTGCTCTCCGCGCCGGAGGAGGAGGCCCTGCGCGCCCTGGTGCTGCGCCCGGCCGTCGACACCCCCGGGCGCACCCTGCACGAACTGGTCGCGCTCAGCGCCGCCGAGCGGCCCGGCGCGGTCGCCCTGGTCGGCGCCGACGGCACCACGACGAGCTACGCGGCCCTGGAGGCGGCGGCCAACGCGGTCGCCCACCGGCTGATCGGACACGGGGTCGGGCCCGACGTGCCGGTGGGCCTGCTGATCGACCGGTCGGCGCCGTTGGTCGTCGGTCTCCTGGGCATCCTCAAGGCGGGCGGCGCCTATCTGCCCATCGAGCCCGCCACCCCGGCCGCCCGGGTCGCCACCCTGCTCACCGACGCCGGTGCCCCGGTCTGCCTCACCACGGGCGAGCACGCCGGGACGGTCACCGCGGCGGGCGCCGTCCCGCTCACCGTCGATCCGAGCGGCAGCGCGCCGCCGCCGTCCGTGTCCGTCCAGCCCGACCATCTGTGCGCGGTCTACTACACGTCCGGTTCGACCGGCCGTCCCAAGGGCGTGGCCTGCACCCACCGCGGCTGGGTCAACCGGATGGCGTGGATGCAGCGCAGGCACGGGCTGCGGCCGGGCGAGACGGTGCTGCACAAGACGACCCTGCCCTTCGACGACGCGGCCGTCGAGATCCTCTGGCCGCTGATCACCGGGGGCACGGTCGCGCTGCTGGCGCCCGGCCTGCACCGCGACCCGCGCGCCCTGGTCGACGCGGCGGTCCGCCACCGGGCCGTGCACGTCCAGTTCGTGCCCAGCGTCCTCGACCTCTTCCTGGAGGAGCTGGGTCCGGACGACGTCGCCGCGCTGCGCCGGAGCCTGCGCAGCGTCCTGTCCAGCGGCGAGGCGCTGCGGCCCGCGCTGGTGGAGCGCTTCCGGGAGGCGTTCGGGGACGCCGTCAGCCTGGACAACACCTGGGGCGCCACCGAGGTCTCCATCGACTCCACGTTCCACGTCTGCGGGCCCCGCGACACCCGGGGCACCGGCGCGGTCAGCCTCGGGCGGCCGATGGACAACAACGAGGTGCTGGTCCTCGACCACCGGCTCGGCCCGCTGCCGCCCGGTGTCCCGGGCGAGCTGTGCATCGCCGGGACCGGCCTGGCCCGCGGCTACCTGGGCGACCCGGCCAAGACCGCCGGTGCCTTCGTGCCGCACCCCTACCGGCCGGGCGAGCGCGTGTACCGGACCGGTGACCGCGGCCGGATGCTCCCGGACGGCACCTTCGCCTACCTGGAGCGGATGGACCGCCAGGTGAAGGTGCGCGGGGTGCGGGTGGAGCTGGGGGAGGTGGAGGCGGCGCTGCGCGAGCACCCCGCGGTGACGGACGCCGCGGTGGTGACCCGCCGGGCCGCGCCGGGCGACCTGCGGCTGGCCGCGTACGTCGCGCTGGACGGCGGCGACGGCACCTCGGTCGCCGGGCTGCGCGAGCACCTCGCCGCCCGGCTGCCCGGGTACGCGGTGCCCACCACCGTCACCGTGCTCGCGGCGCTGCCCCGCTCGGCGAGCGGGAAGCTCAGCCCGGCGCTGCTGCCGGAGCCCGACCCCGCCGACCACGGGACGCGGGAGCACGTCGCCCCGCGCGACGAGACCGAGCGGATCATCGCCGGGATCTGGGCGGACGTGCTGTCGGTGCCCCGGATCGGCGTCCTGGACGACTTCTTCTCCTTCGGCGGCCACTCGCTGATCGCCACCCGGGCCGTCAACCGGATGCGGCAGGCGTTCGACACCCACCTCCCGCTGAGCGTGATCTTCGAACGGCCGACCGTCGCCGGGACGGCCGAGTACATCCACGACCTGATCCTGGCCGAGATCGAGGCGATGTCCGACGCCGAGGCGCACCGCCTCCTGGCGGACGTCTCCCCCGCCACCGGCCCCGCGGACAACGAACGAGGTACGACGCGATGAAGACTCCTCTGCTGCACGAGGCGTTCCTGGCGCACGCCGACCGTTCCCCGGACGCCCCGGCCCTGCTCTGGTCGGGCGGCACCCTGAGCTACCGCGCCCTGGAGCGCCGCTCGGCCGCCCTGGCCGAGCGGCTGCTGGCCGCGGGCGCCGGTCCCGGGACGCTGGTCGGGGTCTGTGTCGGCCGCGGCCCGGCGCTGCCCACCGCCGTGCTCGCGGTGGCCAGATCGGGCGCCGCCTGGGTGCCGCTCGACCCGGCCTACCCGCAGGACCGGCTGGACTACATGGTGCGCGACTCCGGGGTGACCCTGGTGATCGCCGACCCCGAGGCGGCCCGACGGCTGCCGGACGACGTGCGCATCCTCGACCCGGACGGCCCCGGCAGCCCGGACGGCCCCGGCGCTCCCGACGCGGCCGGGCCCGGCGTCCTGGACCGGGCGGTCCCCGGTGACCTCGCCTACGTCATCTACACCTCCGGGTCGACCGGCAGGCCCAAGGGCGTCCTCGTCGAGCACGGCGGGGTCGCGGGCACGGTCGACGGGATGCGCACCGCGTGGGGCGTGGGGGCGGGCGACCGCGTCCTCCAGTTCGCCCCGGCCAGCTTCGACGCCTCCGTCCTGGAGACCGGCGTCGCCCTGACCGGCGGTGCCGTCCTGGTCCTCGCCGACTCCGCGAGCGTGGTGCCCGGCCCGGACCTCGTCGACCTGATGGACCGCTTCGGGGTGACCTTCACCCTGCTGCCGCCGTCCGTGGTCGCCGCCCTCCCGGAGGCCGAACTCCCTTCGCTGCGCACCCTGGTGTGCGGCGGGGAGGCGCTGCCCGCGGAGATCGTGGCGCGCTGGGGCGCGGGCAGGCGCGTCTTCAACGCCTACGGCCCGACGGAGATCTCCATCGTCGCCACCACCGGTGAGGTGACCGGCTCGGGCACGCCCGACATCGGACGCCCGCTGCCGGGCGTGCGGGTCGACCTGCTGGACGCGGCCGGTGAGCCGGTGCCCGCGGGCGAGGTCGGCGAACTCGTCGTCTCCGGCGTCGGGGTGACCCGCGGCTACCTCGGCCGGCCCGCGCTGACCGCCGAGCGGTACGTCCCCGGCGGCGACGGCCGCGCCTACCGCACCGGGGACCTCGCGCGGCTGCTGCCCGACGGGCGCTACCTGTACGCCGGGCGCGCCGACCACCAGGTCAAGATCCGGGGCTTCCGGGTCGAGCCGGGCGAGATCGCCGAGGTGCTGCGCGCCCACCCGGCCGTCTCGGACGCCGTCGTCGTCGCGCGGGGCACCGTCCTGGTCGGCTACGTGTCCGCGCCGGACGACCGGGCGCACGGCGCGGAGCTGCGGGACTGGTGCGCGCGGTCGCTGCCCGCCCACATGGTGCCGTCCACCATGGTCGTGCTGCCCGCGCTGCCGCTCACGCCGAGCGGCAAGGTGGACCGGGAGGCGCTGCCGTCGCCGTACCGGTCGGAGGTGAGCAGCGGCGACGAACCGGCGACGCCCACCGAGGCGGCCGTCGCCGCGCTGATGTCGGAGCTGCTCGGGGGCACCCCGGCGGGCGCCACCGACGACTTCTTCCAACTCGGCGGCCACTCCCTGCTGGTGGGGCGGCTCGCCGCGCGGATCCGCAGCGACCTGGGCACCGACATCCCGCTCTCCCACCTCTTCCGGCTCGCCACGCCCCGCGGGATCGCCGCGTTCGTCGACGGCGGCGGCGCGCCGGACGGCGACCTGGAGGTGCCCGCGCCGCCGCCGCTGCGGCACGCCGACCGGACCCGTCCGGTCCCGCTGTCCTATCCGCAGGAGCGGGTCTGGTTCCTGGAGCGGCTCTCGCCCAGCAACCAGGCGTACCGGATGCAGGCGACGCTCACCCTGCGCGGCGCCCTGGACATGGCCGCGCTGCGGTCCGCGCTCGTCGAGCTGGTCCGCCGCCACGAGATCCTGCGCACCGCGTTCCGTGAGGTGGACGGGGTGCCGGTGCAGTGCCCGGTGGAGATGGACGCCATCGACATCGAGGTGCCCCTGGTGGACCTCTCCGCGCTGTCCGAGGCCGGACGCGAGCGGGCCTGGCGGGAGTTGTCGGCCGCCCAGCAGGCCGAGCCGTTCGACCTGGAGCGGCCGCCGCTGGCCCGCTGGGTGGTGGCCAAGGACGGGCCCGAGGCGTACCGGCTGATCCACGTGGAGCACCATCTGGTGCACGACGGCTGGTCGTTCGCGGTCTTCGTCGGTGAACTGACGCGTCTCTACGAGGTGTTCGCCGAGGGCGCCCCGGCCCCCGCGGAGCCCCGCTTCCAGTTCGCGGACCTCGCCGCCTGGCAGCGGTCCTGGCTGGACGGTCCGGTGATGGACCGCTACCTCGACCACTGGGCGCGGGCCCTGGAGGGGGCGCCCGCGGCCCTCGAACTGCCCACCGACCGGCCCCGGCCGCCGGAGTTCACCTTCCGCGGCGACGTCGTGCGGCTGACCCTCGACCCGGACGAGTACCGCCGGCTGCGCGAGGGGGCCAGGTCGTTCGGCGTCACCCTCTACTCGACGATGCTGACGGCGTTCGCGGCGCTGCTGTCGCGCTACGCGGACCAGACCGACTTCGTCCTGGGCGTGGGGGTGGCCAACCGCAGGCTCGCGGAGGCCGAGCGGCTGATCGGGATGATGGTCAACACGGTCCCGCTGCGGGTCCGGCTGGAGGACGACCCCACCTTCCGGCAGTTGCTCCAGCGGGTGCACTCCACCGCGGTGGAGGGGTACGCCTGGCAGGACGTGCCGTTGCAGCGGCTCGTCAAGGCCGTCGCGCCCGCCCGTGACCTGTCGCGCAACCCGCTCTTCTCGGCGATGTTCAGCTTCCACGACTCGGCCGTCCCCGACCTCGACTTCGCGGGGCTGCGCGGCGAGGTGCGGATGGAGCACAACGGGTCGGCGAAGGCCGACCTGAACATCGTCGCGATCCCGCGCGCCGAGCAGCGGGTGGGCCAGCGCCCCAGCAGCGAGGACGACGCGCTGACCATCATCTGGGAGTACGCCACCGACCTCTTCGACGCCGAGACCATGCGGAGCATGGTGCGGGCCTACCGCGACCTGCTGCGGGCCGCGCTCGAACAGCCCGACCTGCCGGTGTCGCGGTTCCCGCTGACCGGCGCGAGCCCCGCGCCCGCGGCCGGTGCGGGGGCCACCGGTCCCGGGCTCCTCGACCGGGTGGAGCGGCACATCGCCGAGCGGCCCGGCGCGACCGCCCTGAGCACGGTCCGCGGCCCGGTCACCTACCGCGAACTCGGCGCGCGCGCCGACCGGTTCGGACGGGAGCTGGCCCAACTCGGGGCCGGTGACGGGCGTCCCGTCTCCCTGCGTCCGGGCGATGACCTGGTGGCCGCGCTGCTGGCCGCCGCCCGCGCCGGTGCCCCCGCGCGGGTCCTGGCCCCCGGCGCCGGACCCGCGGCGGGCGAGCCCCTCGTCACCGGGGACCGGGCACCGGGGGCCACGGCGGGAAGGGACGGGGGCGGCGAACACCGGCCGTCCGAGGAGGCCGTGCTCGGGACGGTGGACGGGGCGGAGATCACCCACGGCGCGCTCACCGCCGCCGTCGCCGCGCTCGACTCCCTGGGCTTCCGGGCGGACCGGGTCCTCCAGACCGCCGGGCCCGGCAGCGCCCTCCATCTGCTCCAGGTGTGGACCACGCTCGCCCGCGGCGGCACGCTCGTCGTCCCGGAGACGCCGCCGCGCTCACCCGGCGCGCTGGCCGCGCTGCTGACGGACCGTCACGAGCCGTACTCGGCGCTGCTGGTGACCGACACGGTGGCCAACACGCTGCTCGCGCACCACCGCGAGGCCCTGGCCGGAGGCACCGACGCGGTCCTCGCGATCGGGCCCGACCTGGACCCCTCCGCCCTCTCCGGACCCGTCGGGACCCGTCTCGCGGCCGGGTTCGCCGCCCCGGGGCTGCCCCTCGCCCTGTACCGGTCGCACGACCCGGCGCCGGACCCGTCCGCGGTCGTCGTGCCGGTCGGACTGCCGGTGCCCGGTGCCGCCGCCGTGGTGCTCGACGGGCGCGGCGAGCCGCTGCCCGCCGGGGTCCCGGGCGAACTCCACCTCGCGCACGGCGCGGACGCCCGGCCGCGGCCCACCGGACACCGGGCCAGGCGCACCGCGGCCGGGGGCTTCGAGATCCTCGGCCGGGTCGGGACCTGGCCGACCGTCTCGGGGTTCCGCGTCGCGCCCCACGAGACCCGCACCCGGCTCACCGCGCACCGCGGGATCGCGGAGGCCGCGGTGTTCAGCACCGACGGCGAACTCCACGCCTACCTGGTGCCGCGCGCGGGCACGGCCGTCCCGGACGACGTCGAACTCGTCGACTTCCTGGCCGAGTCGCTGCCCGACTACCAGATCCCCGCCCGCTTCGTGGCGGTACCCGCGCTGCCCGCCCGGCCCGACCGGTCCCGCGCGCCGAGCCCGGCCGGCCGCTCGTGAGCGCACCGGCGCACCGTCCACCGACCCCGAGGGAAGCCATGCTGCACGAGATGTCCACAGGCCCGGCCGGGACGGCGGTCCGCATCCGGGGAACCCACCACAGCGTCGGCCACCACGGAGAGATCCTCCAGGGCGTCTTCGCGTCCGGCCGCGGCCTGCGCCGCGCCCTGATCACCCTGCCCTGCCCGCTCTACGAGTCGCACGCCGTCTTCGAACCGTCCGGCACCACGGACGAGGTCGTCATGCTCGACCCGTGGCGGACCAAGGCGCGGCGGGCCGCCGAGCTGACGCTGCGCGCCCTGGACGTCCCCACCGGCGGCACCCTCAGCCTGACCAGCAACATCCCGCCGAGCCGCGGCTTCGGCTCGTCCACCGCCGACGTCGTCGCGACCATCGGTGCCGTCCACGAGGCGGCGGGTCGCCGCCCGAGCCCCGCCCGGTACGCGGCCCTCGCGGTCGCCGCCGAGACCGCCTCCGACGCCCTCATGTACGCCCACAGGACCGTCCTGTTCGCGCACCGCGAGGGCGAGGTCGTCGAGGACATGGGCGGGCCGCTGATGCCGCTGGCCGTCGTCGGTTTCGGCACCAGCGCGGACGGCACCGGCACCGACACCCTCGACCTGCCGCCCGCCCGCTACTCGGTCTGGGAGATCGAGGCGTTCCGCCCGCTGCTCGGCTCGGTGCGCCGCGCCCTGCGCACCGGGGACGTCGCCCTGCTCGGCCGGGTGGCGACCGCCAGCGCCCGGATCAACCAGCGCCATCTGCCCGTCCCCGGTCTCGCGGACCTGCTGCGGGTCGGCGAGGCGGTGGGGGCGGCCGGGCTCCAGGTCGCGCACAGCGGCGACGTCGCCGGGCTCATCTTCGACCCCGCCCTGCCCGACCTCGCCACCCGCGCCGACCTGGCCCGCAAACGGCTCGCGGGCCTGGGCATCGACGACACCTGGTTCTTCACCACCACCTGACGAGGACGGAGAGCATGCGATCACCCACTCTGCCCGCGGCCAGTGAATCGGTCGTCGAGGCGACCGTCCTGCCCCGGCTCATCCGGATCGGCCCCAACCTGTGCGTGGCCGCGTTCACCCTGATGAAGCTGCTTCCGGCCCGCTTCATGCTCGACCGGGCCGAGCAGCGCGGCGAACTCACCCCCGACACCACGGTCCTGGAGACCTCGTCCGGCACCTTCGCCCTCGGCCTCGCGATGGTGTGCCGCCTGCGCGGCTACCCGCTGGTCATCGTCGGCGACCCCGCGATCGACCCGGCGCTGCGCCGCAGACTCGGCGAACTGGGCGCCCGCGTCGAGATCTGCACCGAGCCCAGCCCGAACGGGGGCTTCCAGCAGGCGCGGCTCGACCGGCTGGAGGAGATGCGGGCCCGCTACCCCGACCACTACGTCCCCGGCCAGTACCACAACCCCGACAACCCCAACGCCTACGCGGCGGTGGCGGAGCAGCTCGCGGAGACCGTCGGCGCCGTCGACTGCCTCGTCGGACCGGTCGGCTCCGGCGGCTCGACCGGGGGCACCGCGGCCTTCCTGCGGCTGCTCCAGCCCCGGATGCGCCTGATCGGCGTGGACACCTCGCCCAGCACCATCTTCGGCCAGGCCGACGGCCCCCGCGTGGTGCGCGGGCTCGGCAACAGCCTCGTCCCGCCCAACGTCAGCCACGACGCCTACGACGAGGTGCACTGGGCGGGCGCCGCCGAGGTGTTCCGGGCCACCCGCGAACTGCACGCCCGGCACGCCCTGTACATGGGGCCCACCAGTGGCGCGTCCTTCCTGGTCGCCCGCTGGTACGCGGAGCGCAACCCCGACGCCCAGGTCGTCGCGTTCCTCCCGGACGAGGGCCACCGCTACCAGGAGACGGTCTACCAGGACGAGTGGCTGGCGGAGCGCGGCCTGCTGGGCACCCCGACCGCCGCCGCCCCGCGCACCGTCACCGACCCGCGCGACGCCGTCGGCGGCTGGGCCCGCATGCGGTGGCGCCGCCGCTCCCTCGACGACGCCCTGCGCCACGCCGGGCTCCCCGGCACCGGCGCCCCCGGGGAGGAGCGATGACCGAACCCGTGCTGATCCTCGTCGAGTCCAACACCTCGGGCACCGGGCCCCTCTTCGCCCGGCGGGCCCGCGAACAGGGGGCCCGTCCGGTCCTGCTGGCCGAGGACCCCGGCCGCTACCCCTACGCGCGGGCCGAGGGGATCACCCTGGCCGAGGCGGACACCTCGGGTCCCGGGGCGGTCCTGGACGCGGTCGCCTCGCTCGGCGCGGGACCGGTCGCCGGGGTGACCACCAGCTCCGACTACTTCGTGCCGGTCGCCGCCGCCGTCGCGCACGCGCTCGGCCTGCCGGGGCCCGATCCCGCCGCCGTGACCCGGTGCCGTCACAAGGGCCACCAGCGCGCGGCGCTCGCGGCGGCGGGCGTCCCGGTGGCCGCCCACACCCTGGTGACCGACGCCGCCGCGGCCCGCGAACTCCTCGGCCGGACCCGGCTGCCGGTCGTCCTCAAACCCGTGGACGGGTCGGGCAGTTCGGGCGTCCGGCTGTGCGCGGAGCCCGTCGGGGCCGTCGAGCACGCCGACCGGCTGCTGGCCCGCACCCGCAACGAACGCGGCATCCCGACCCAACCCGGCCTGCTCGTCGAGGAGTACGTGGACGGGCCCGAGTTCTCCGTCGAGGTGTTCGGGCACACGCCCGTCGCCGTGGTGGCCAAACACCTGGGCGCCGCACCGCACTTCGTCGAGACCGGGCACGACGTCCCCGCCCCCCTGCCGGACGCCACCGCGCGCGTCCTCGCCGACACCGCGGTGGCCGCCGTCCGGGCGCTCGGCCTCGGCCACGGCGCCGCCCACGTCGAACTGCGCCTGGGCGCGGACGGCCCGGTGCTGATCGAGGTCAACCTGCGGCTGGCCGGCGGCATGATCCCCGAGCTGATCCGCGCCGCCCTCGGCGTCGACCTGGTCGCCGCCCAGGTCGCCGCGGCCCTCGGCCGGCGCCCCGACCTGACCGCCCGCGCCGCCCGCCACTCGGCGCTGCGCTTCCTCGTCGTCGACGGCCCCTCGGTGCTCGGCGACCCGCCCCCGGCGCTCGCCGCCCCCGGACGGCACGTCACCGCCGCCGTGCTGACCGGGCGCCGCGGTGTCCCGCTCACCCCGTGGCACGACCACCGCGACCGCGTCGGCCACACCGTCGCCACCGCGCCCACCGCACCGTCCGCCGCACGGGCGGCCGAGGACGCCCTGACCCTGCTGCGCGCCTCACTGCGCGCCCTGGCCGCCGAGGAGAGCCCCGTATGACCGTCTCCGTCACCGGACGACTGACCTCCGCCGTGACCCCGGCGGCGGCCGACATCCTCTTCGACCGGCACCTGCGGGTGCCCCCGGACCCGGTCGCCGCCGAACTGCGGCCCACCAGCGAGGTGGACCGGGCCCACGTGGTGATGCTCGCCGAACGGGGCGTCGTCGACCGGGAGACCGCGGCCCGACTGCTGTCCGGCATCGAGGAACTGCGCGCCCAGGACTTCGCCCCGCTGCGGCACCTGCCCGCGCCGCGCGGCCGCTACCTCGCCTACGAGGGACACCTGGTGGCCACCCTGGGCGAGGAGACCGGCGGGGTCCTGCACAGCGGGCGCTCCCGCAACGACCTCAACGCCACGGTGTTGCGGCTGCAGTTGCGGCGCCCCTACGACCGGCTGCTCGCCGAGACCGACACCCTGGGGCGCGTCCTCGTCGAGCGGGGCCGATGCTGGCACACCACCGTGATGCCCGCGTACACCCACCACCAGCCCGCCGTCCCCATCACCTACGGCCACTACCTCGCCGGGGTCGCCGCCGCCCTCGTCCGGGACCTGGACCAGCTCGACCACGCGGGCCGCGAACTCGGCGAGAACCCGCTCGGCGCCGGGGCGGTCGGCGGGACCACGCTGCCCGTCGACCCGGCGCGCACCACCGAACTGCTGGGATTCGACGCGCCGTTGGCCAACTCCCTGCACGCCGTGGCGTCCCGGGACGTGGTGCTGCGGCTGCTCGCCGCCTGCACCGTCCTCGGGGTCCTCCTCACCAGGACCGCGCACGACCTCCAGTCCTGGACCAGCGCCGAGAACCCGCTGCTCGTGCTCCCCGACGACCTGGTCGGCAGCAGCTCGATGATGCCGCAGAAGCGCAACCCGTTCCTGCTGGAGAACGTCCAGGGCAAGGCCGCGGCGGCGCTCGGCGCGCTCACCGCGGCGACCGCGGCGATGTCGACCGCGCGCTACACCAACGCCATCGCCGTCGGCACCGAGGCGGTCGGCCATCTGTGGCCCGCCCTGGAGGCCACCACCGACGCGGTGGTGCTGCTGCGGCTCATGTTCGAGGGCGCCGAGCCCGACCCGGGCACCATGCTGGGCCGGGCCACCGCGGGGCACACCGCGGCCACCGCGCTCGCCGAACGGCTGGTCGTCTCGGGGGTGCCGTTCCGCACCGCCCACCATCTGGTGGGCGAGATCAGCACGGTGGCCCTCGCCACCGGCCGCGCCTTCGGGGAGACCGCCGCCGACCACCTCGGCGACCGCCCCCGCGACCTGCTCGACGCCCTCGACCCCGCCTCGGTGGCCGCGGCGGCGGTCGCGGGCGGCGGCCCCGCCCCGGCGTCCGTGCTCGCGGCCCTCGACGACGCCGCCCGCGACCTCGACCGGCTCGGCGCCGCCGCCGACGCCCGCAGGCAGACCTGGGCGACCGCCGAACACGCCCTGGGCGACGCCGTGTCCACCCTGATCAGCCGACCGTGAGGAAGCCTCCCGTGCAGAACGTCGTGGAACTCCGCAGCGACACCTTCACCCTGCCCACGCCCCGGATGCTCGCCGCCGCCACCGCGACCCGGCTCGGCGACGACGTCTACGGCGAGGACCCGACCGTCACCGAACTGGAGTCCCTGTCCGCGAAGTTGCTCGGCAAGGCGGCCGGGTGCCTGATGCCCAGCGGCACCATGGCCAACCTCGCCGCGCTCCTCACCCTCAGCCCGCGCGGCGGCAAGGCCGTCGTCGGCGCCGAGTCCGACATCTACGTCTACGAGGCGGGCGGCGCCTCCGTCCTCGGCGGCATCGTCTACGAGCCCGTCACCGCCGCCGAGGACGGCACCCTGCCGCTGGCCGCGCTGACCGCGGCGTTCGAAGTCGACCGGGACGACCCGCAGTTCGCGCTGCCCGCCGTCCTCGCCCTGGAGACCCCGCACAACCGGCGCGGCGGCGTCCCCCTCGACCCCGGCTACCTCGCGGCGGCCGGCGCCCTCGCCCACCGCCACGGCGCCGCCCTGCACCTGGACGGGGCCCGCGTCTTCAACGCGGCCCTCGCCCTCGGCGTACCGGCCGCCGACCTC
Source organism: Streptomyces sp. SolWspMP-5a-2 (assembly GCF_900091845.1). Taxonomy (GTDB): domain Bacteria; phylum Actinomycetota; class Actinomycetes; order Streptomycetales; family Streptomycetaceae; genus Streptomyces; species Streptomyces doudnae. Next base: position 846 of record NZ_FMCI01000294.1, on the reverse strand, counting down.
GCCGCCCCGGCGGACACCGTCCAGTTCTGCCTCTCCAAGGGGCTCTCCGCGCCCATCGGTTCGGTCCTCGTCGGCGACGAGCAGTCCATCGCCACCGCCCGCCGCTACCGCAAGATGCTCGGCGGTGGCATGCGGCAGGCGGGGCTGATCGCGGCGTGCGGGATCGTCGCGCTCACCGAGATGGTCGACCGGCTCGCCGACGACCACGCGCACGCCCGCAGACTGGCCGACGGCCTCGCGGGCGTCGCCGGACTGCGCCTCGACCCGGAGCCCCCGCGCACCAACATGGTCTTCTTCACGGTGGACCCGGACATCACCGGGCACACCACCGAGACCTTCATCGAGGCGGCCTGCGTGCGGGGTGTGCGCCTCGCGGAGCTGGGGCGCGGCCGCATCCGCGCGGTCACCCACTCCGGCGTCTCGGCCGACGACGTCGACCGGGCCGTGACGGCGCTCGCGGACGCCGTGGCCGCCTCCCCCGGGACCCGGGGGTGAGCGAACCGGTCACCGCGCCCCCGCCGACACCCCGCCCCCTGCACCGCCAGCACGCCTTCCGCCTGTTCTGGGCGGCGGAGTCGGTCAGCCAGTTCGGCACGTACGTCGGCAACGCCCTGCTGCCGCTGCTGGCCGCCACCGCGCTGGCGGCGACCCCGCTGGAGATGGGCCTGCTCAGCGCCGCGGAGACGATGGGCTACCTGCTCATCGGCCTCCCGGCGGGGGTGTGGGTGGCGCGGGCCAGGCAGCGGCTGCTGATGAGACGGGCCAACACCGGCCGGGCGCTGCTGCTGTGCACGATCCCGGCCGCCTGGTGGGGCGGTCTGCTCACGGTCGGCCAGCTGATCGCCG
>NZ_FMCI01000075.1 GCF_900091845.1 Streptomyces sp. SolWspMP-5a-2 | reverse complement strand
GTTCCAAACTCTATCAGTGATTTTCTGTCTCTCTGACCACCGTCCCGCAGGCATGCGGAAGATGACCCCGAGATAGGATCTGACAAGTTGGGTGCTGCCGGACCGGGGCGTGAAGTTCCGCCCCCTGGTCGTTGGCAGGCTACGACTGTACACGCGGCCCGGAAGCAGGTGCAAATCCATTAGGCTGGTGGTCTAGACCAGTAACTGGTAGCTTTCATGCGGAACCCGCACTTCATCTGACATACGCTGCTGCTCAGCGGGCCGTTCGACACAGGAAGTGACGGCCCGAGCGCAGCTCTCTACGCAGCTTCACCCCTCGGAGGCTTCCCATGACCACCGTGACGTCCCCCCTCTCCGGACGCGCCATCGGACTTGCTGCCGTTCCGGACCCGGTCTTCTCCGGGGCCATGGTGGGCCCGGGTACCGCGATCGACCCGGTGCGGGAGCCCTCCGAGGCGGTCTCCCCCGTGGACGGGGTCATCGTCTCCCTCCACCCGCACGCCTTCGTCGTCGTGGACGGCGAGGGGCACGGTGTGCTCACCCACCTCGGCATCGACACCGTGCAGCTCAACGGAGAGGGCTTCGAGCTGCTGGTGAACAAGGGGGACACGGTCACGCGCGGCCAGAGCGTGGTGCGCTGGAACCCGGCCGCCGTCGAGGAGGCCGGCAAGTCCCCGGTCTGCCCGATCGTGGCGCTGGAGGCGACCGCCGACTCCCTCGCCGGCCTCACCGAGAGCGGCGACGTGAAGACCGGGGACGCTCTCTTCTCCTGGCAGTGACATCGTCGCCCGACGGCGTGTGACGGCACAGAGGACAACCAACGCGGCGGCGGGGCCCGCCGCACTAAGCGGAGACGGGTGAGATGGAGACAACGCTGCGAGGCGTCGGCGTGAGCCACGGTGTGGCCATCGGCGAGGTTCGGCACATGGGGACGGCGGTCCTGGAACCGCCCGCGAAGCAGATCTCCGCGGATCAGGCGGAGTCCGAGCAGGCGCGCGCCCGTCAGGCCGTGGAGGCCGTGGCCGCCGACCTCATGGCGCGCGGCGCCACGGCGGGCGGTGAGGCGCAGGCGGTGCTCGAGGCGCAGGCCATGATGGCCCAGGACCCCGAGCTGATGTCGGACGTCGACCGGCGCATCTCCGGCGGCGGCACCGCCGAGCGGGGTGTCTACGACGCGTTCGCCTCGTACCGGGAGCTGCTCGCCAACGCGGGCGAGTACCTGGCGGGCCGGGTCGCCGACCTCGACGACGTGCGGAACCGTATCGTCGCCCGGCTGCTCGGGGTCCCGATGCCCGGTCTGCCGGACAGTGACGAGCCGTACGTGCTCATCGCGCGGGACCTCGCGCCCGCGGACACCGCACTGCTCGACCCGGCCCTGGTGCTCGGCTTTGTCACCGAGGAGGGCGGGCCGACCAGCCACAGCGCGATCCTGGCGCGCGCCCTCGGGGTGCCGGCCGTGGTGGCGCTGCCGGGAGCCGGTGAACTGGCCGAGGGCGTCGTCGTCGCGGTCGACGGCGGCAGCGGCGAGATCTTCGTGGACCCCAGTGCGGAGCAGCGGTCGCTGCTGGAGAGCAAGGACGCCGAGCGGAAGGCGGCCCTCGCCGCCTCCTCCGGGCCGGGTGCCACCTCCGACGGACACAAGGTGCCGCTGCTGGCGAACGTGGGCGGGCCCGCGGACGTCCCGGCCGCCGTCGAGGCCGGTGCCGAGGGTGTCGGCCTGTTCCGCACCGAGTTCCTCTTCCTGGACGACAGCACCAAGGCGCCGTCGGAGGAGAAGCAGGTCGAGGCGTACCGCGCGGTGCTGGAGGCGTTCCCGGAGGGCCGGGTCGTCGTGCGGGTGCTCGACGCCGGTGCGGACAAGCCGCTCGACTTCCTGACCCCCGCCGACGAGCCGAACCCGGCGCTGGGTGTGCGGGGGCTGCGGTCGCTGCTCGATCACCCCGACGTGCTGCGCACCCAGCTGACCGCGCTGGCGAAGGCGGCCGAGGGGCTGCCCGTCCAGCTGGAGGTCATGGCGCCGATGGTCGCGGACCGCGCCGACGCCAAGGCGTTCGCGGACGCCTGCCGTGCGGCGGGGCTGCGGGCCAAGTTCGGCGCGATGGTGGAGATCCCGTCGGCCGCGCTGCGGGCGCGGTCGATCCTCCAGGAGGTCGAGTTCCTGTCGCTGGGCACCAACGACCTCGCCCAGTACACGTTCGCCGCCGACCGTCAGGTGGGCGCGGTGTCCCGGCTCCAGGACCCGTGGCAGCCCGCGCTGCTCGACCTGGTCGCGCTGTCGGCGGAGGCGGCGAGGGCCGAGGGCAAGAGCTGCGGTGTCTGCGGTGAGGCCGCGGCCGATCCGCTGCTGGCCTGTGTGCTGACCGGTCTGGGGGTCACCTCCCTCTCGATGGGTGCCGCGTCGATCCCGTACGTGCGCTCGGCGCTGGCCACGTACACGCTGGCGCAGTGCGAGCGGGCCGCGGCGGCGGCGCGGGCCACGGACAGTGCGGAGGCCGCGCGGAAGGCCGCTGAGGCGGTGCTGTCCGGCGCGTAGTGCGGCGGGCCGTGCACACGGCTGTTCGTCGAGGGGCGCTCCACCCACGGGTGGGGCGCCCCTCGCGCGTGGTCAGTGGTGGTGGTCGGGCGGCTGCTCCCCGAGGTCGGGCGGTTCGGTGTAGTCGACGTCGGACTCCGGGGAGATCAGGTCTCCGGAGTCGACGTCGGTGCAGTAGGCGTCGAAGACCTCGCCCGCGGTGAGCGGGGCCAGGCCCTCGCCGCGCAGACGCCAGCCGTAGACGCGGTCGGTGGTGCCGGGGGCGGTGGTGCGCATGACCAGGCCGCCGGGTGTCCGGGTGGCGATGCCGAGGGCGAGGACGGTGGTGAATTCGAGGGCCCCGGCCTCTTCGAGGCGGGTGTGCTCGCCGTCCTGGTCGGCGCGCAGGACGGCGACGAGGGTCTCCGGGGTGGCGGAGACGCTGCACACGAGGTGCCGGTCTCCCGGGGGTGCCGTGTCGAGGATGCGGACCAGCAGGGCCGAGGCGCGGCTGAAGGCGGCGCGGCCGATGTCCTCGCCGCAGACGGCGCAGTCACCCAGCCGCGCGAGGAGGGTGGAGGCGTACTCCCAGGTGGCCTGGCGGACGGCTTCGTCGACGAGGGCGGGGACGAGGTCGGTCAAGGGGCGGCCGTCGTAGGGGACGGTCGGTCCGGTCGAGGCCAGTTGTGCGGTGAAGCGGGTGCGGCTGGCCGGGGCGTCGGGGTCGAGGCCCGTCTCGGCGCAGTAGTCGGCGTACTCCCCCGGGTCGAAGAGGGCGACCGTGGTGTGGCCGCCCTGGGACGCGCGGGTCTTGAGGAGCGCCTCGACCTGGTGGAGGTAGGTGGTGTGGTCGTCGAAGGTGAAGCTGCGGTAGCGCCGCATGGCGCGGAAGTCGTGCTCGTCGGTCAGCAGGCCGATGGTGCCCGCGATCTCGCGGCGCAGCGCGCGGCGCATGGTCGGGTGGTCGGTGTGTGCCATGGGTCCCCCTGTGCACGTCGATCAATGCTCACTCACAGTAATCGGGGGCACTGACAACGGGGACCCTGCGGCAGGTCGGGCGGCTGTTCTTGCTGGTCAGCGGCGTTTGCGGGCGAGGTCTTCGTAGAAGTGGAGGAGGCTGACGTCGTCGATGGAGCCGGCGTTGACGGCCTTGTCCAGCGGGGTGCCCTGGAGCAGGCGTTTGACCGGGACCTCGATGCGCTTGCCGGTGAGGGTGTGCGGGACGGCGGGGACCTCGATGACCTCGTCGGGGACGTGGCGGGGCGAGAGCTGGTCGCGGATGGTGCGTTTGATGCGGGTGAGGAGGTCGTCGTCCAGGGTGGCGCCCGGGGCGAGGTGCACGAAGAGGGGCATCCAGTAGCCGCCGTCGGGCTGTTCGACGCCGATGACGAGGGATTCCTTGATCTCCGGGAGCCGTTCGACGGCTTCGTAGATGTCGGCGGAGCCCATCCGTACGCCCTGCCGGTTGAGCGTGGAGTCGGAGCGGCCGTGGATGATCACGGAGCCGCGGGAGGTGACGGTGATCCAGTCGCCGTGGCGCCAGACGCCGGGGTACATGTCGAAGTAGCTGTCGTGGTAGCGGCTGCCGTCGGGGTCGTTCCAGAAGCGGATCGGCATGGAGGGCATGGGGTTGGTGACGACGAGTTCGCCGACCTCGTCGATCACCGGGTCGCCGTGCGGGTCCCAGGACTGGAGGTCGGTGCCCAGTGCCGGGGCCTGGAGTTCGCCGATGTGCACCGGGAGGGTGGGCACGCCTCCGGCGAAGCAGGAGCAGACGTCGGTGCCGCCGCTGACGGAGGCGATCCAGAGGTCGTCGCGGACCTCGTCGTGGAGCCAGCGGAAGCCGTCGGGGGGCAGGGGCGAGCCGGTGGTGGCGACACAGCGGACCCGGGAGAGGTCGGCGTCGCGTGCCGGGTGGACCCCGGCCTTGCGGCAGGCCATGACGTAGGCGGCGGAAGTGCCGAAGAGGGTGGCGCCGGTGCGTTCGGCGATCCGCCACTGGGCGCCGGTGTCGGGGTACCCGGGGCTGCCGTCGTACAGGACGACGGTGGTGCCGGTGAGGAGGCCGGAGACGAGGAAGTTCCACATCATCCAGCCGGTGGAGGTGTACCAGAAGAAACGGTCCTCGGGGCCGAGGTCGCAGTGCAGGCCGAGCTGTTTGAGGTGCTCGACGAGGATGCCGCCCTGGGACTGGACGATGGCCTTGGGGAGCCCGGTGGTGCCGGACGAGTAGAGCACCCAGAGGGGGTGGTCGAAGGGCACCTGTTCGAAGACGGGTTCGGTGTCGGCCTCGGTGAGGTCGGACCAGTTCAGGGCGCCCTCGGGTGTGTCGGTGCCGAGCAGCGGGATGTGCACGACGGCGCGCAGGGTGGGCAGTTCGCGGCGGAGTTCGGCGACGGTCTCGCGGCGGTCGTGCTCCTTGCCGCCGTAGCGGTAGCCGTCGACGGTGAACAGGACGACCGGTTCGACCTGCTGGAAGCGGTCGAGGACGCTGCGGGCGCCGAAGTCGGGGGCGCAGGACGTCCAGACGGCGCCGACGGCGGCGGTGGCGAGCAGGGCGACGACGGCCTGCGGGATGTTCGGCAGGTAGCCGCTGACGCGGTCCCCGGGGCGTACGCCGAGGGCGCGGAGTTCTGCGGCCAGGGAGCCGACCTGTCCGCGCAGCTCGGCCCAGGTGACGGGACGGGGTTCGTGGGTCTCGTCGACATGGAGGAGTGCGGGTTCGTCCGCGCGGGTCGCGGCGGCGCGCAGCGCGTGTTCGGCGTAGTTCAGGGTGGCGCCGGGGAACCACTGGGCTCCCGGCATCGAGCGGTCGCCGAGCACGCGCGCGCAGGGCGTCGAGAAGCGGACGTCGAACCACTCGGTGACGGCTTCCCAGAAGGTGTCCAGTTCGTCGACGGACCAGCGGTGCAGGGCCGGGTAGCCGCCGTCGGCCGGGGCTCCGTACCGCGCGGACGCCCATGCCTGGAACTTCGTGACCCGGGCCTGGGCGATGCGCTCGGGGTCTGGCCGCCAGAGCGGCTGGGGGTTCACGGTCGACATGGGGCGGCTCCCGGACTGTGCGCGTCGTGTGCGTCGGGCGCGCACGTGCGGGGGTGTGCGCGTGACGCGGCTGACACGGACGATGCCATGTGATCCACTTCAGCACCAGGGTGCGCCCGCGTACTCCCTGGCGTGAAGATGTGGTCGCCGCTCTGATGAACGGCAGTTGAACGACCCGCGTGCGGGACGCGGACGGTGGCAGTGTGAGCAGCATGGACGGTCGTGACCTGGTGCGTTCGGTGAAGTCGGTCGGTTCCTCGGGGGCGGCCCAGCGGTTGCGTACCGTCGCGGCGGCGTGGCGCGGGAGGCGGGCGGACGCGGGCCCGCTGCCCGCGCGGGGTGCGGAGCGGGCCCGGGTGCCGGGGCCGGTGCGGGAGGTCGAGCCGGGGCCCGGTGGCGGTGTGGTGCGGTTCGCGCGCTCGGAGCTGCGGGTGCTGGTGACCGTCAGCGGGGCGGTCTTCTGGGGCTGGGACGGGGCGGGGCCCGAGCCGTCGTACGCGCTGGCGGGGCGGTCGCCCGAACCTGATCCGCGGGCGGTGCTGGAGCCGGACAAGGACGGCGGCTGGCGGGTCGTGGCGGAGCGGATGACGGTGATCGTCTCGCGGCTCGGGGCGGTCGAGGTGCGTACGCCCGGTGGTGTGACGCTGCGCCGGGATCTGCCGCCGCGCTGGTGGGAGCCGGTGGACGGGGGCGCGGGGCGGTGGATGCAGCGTTCCGAGACGGCCGCGGACGCGCGGTTCTTCGGGCTCGGGGCGCGGGCGTCGGGGCCGCGGTTGCGGGACGGGGTGTACCGGCTGTGGAACACCGCTCCCGGGCGGCCGCTCGGCCCCGGCCAGGACCCGCTGTCCGTCACGATGCCGATGCTGCTGGTGGTGGCGGACGCGGCGACGCATCTGGTGTTCCACGACTGTTCGTGGGACGGCGCGCTGACGCTGCGGGAGGGCGAGGAGGGCGCGGGGTCGGGGCACGACCGGCCGGGGGCGTGCGAGCTGCGGATGGACGGCGGTCCGCTGCGCTGCTGGGTGGTGGTGGGCACGCCCGCGCGCGTGCTGCTCGGCTGGGCGGCGCTGACGGGTGCTCCGGCGCTGCCGCCCGCGTGGGCGCTGGGGCATCAGCACGCGGCGCGGGGTGCGGGGAGCGAGCAGGAGGTGCGGCGGATCGTCGCCGGGTTCCAGGAGCACGGGCTGCCGCTGGACGCGGTGCACCTGGACGCCGGGCACCTCGACGGGCAGCGGGCGTTCGCCGTCGACCGGGAGCGGTTCCCGAAGCTGCCGGTGCTGGCGGACGAGGTGCGGCGGGACGGGATCCGGCTGGTGTCGCCGGTGGAGCCCGCGGTGGCCGTCCGGCCGGGCGACGCGGTGTTCGACGCGGGGACGGCCCTGGACGCGTTCGTCCGGGACCCCTCGGGGCGGCCGGTGCGGGGGATGGCGCGCGCGGGCGAGTCGGTGTTCCCGGACTTCACGCACGCGCGGGTGCGCGCGTGGTGGGGAGGTCTGTACGCGGAGCGGGTGGCGCAGGGCTTCGCCGGGTTCTGGCACGGCCTGGACGAGCCGACCACCCTCGCGGCGTTCGGGGACAGGACGTTGCCGTGGTCGGCGGCGCACTCCCTAGAGGGCCGGGGCGGGGACCACCGGGAGGCGCACAACGTGTACGGGCTGTGCATGGCGCGGGCCGCTCACGAAGCACTGGGCGAACTGGTGCCCGAGGAGCGGCCGTTCGTGCTGTCGCGTGCGGGGTGGGCCGGGCTCCAGCGGTACGGGGGCGTCTGGTCGGGTGAGGTGGCGGCGGGCTGGCCGGGGTTGCGGGCCGCGTTGTCGACGACCGTGGGGCTGGGGCTGAGCGGCATCCCGTACGCGGGGACGGACGTGGGCGGGGTCGGTGGGGACGTCCCGGCCGAGCTGCTGCTGCGGTGGCTCCAGCTCGGCGCGTACCTGCCGCTGTTCCGCACGCACGCGGGTGCCCGGGTGGGGCGGCGGGAGCTGTGGGAGTACGGGGCGCAGACGCTGGAGCACGCGCGCGTGGCGCTCGCGGAACGGCGGCGGCTGGCGCCGTACTTCATGACGCTGGCCCAGGTGGCGCGGCGGACGGGGACGCCCTGTGTGCGGCCGGTGTGGTGGGGTGCGCCGGAGGACCGGGCGCTGCGGGACTGCGAGGACGCGTTCCTGCTCGGTGACTGTCTGCTGGTGGCGCCGGTGCTGGCGCCGGGGGTGGAGCGGCGCGCGGTGCGGCTGCCGAGGGGGCGCTGGTACGACGCGGTCACGGAGCGGGTGTACGAGGGGCCCGCGCAGGTGCTGGTGGAGGCTCCGCCGTCCCGGATACCCGTGCTGGTGCGGGCGGGGGCCGTCGTCCCCGTGCGGGGGGACGACGGCGGGGTGGAGTTGGAGGTGTGGGCGCCGGCTCCCGGGCGCTCGGGCGGCGGGCTGCTGATCACCGACACGGGTGAAGGCGGGGCCGATCCGGAACCGGAGCGCCGTGCCGTCCGTTGGGCGGGTCAGCGGCTGGTGGTGGAGCGGGAGTGCGAGGGGGGCGTGGCGCAGCCGCTCCTGCCGGTCCGGGTGCGGGGACTGGTCGGGGACCAGGCTCAGTAGCGGCCGTCGAACCAGGCGTGGGCGGCGATGGTGTGCAGCGGGAAGCCCAGTTCCGCTGGGCGGCGCAGCAGGTGCCAGCCCTCGGTCTCGTCGGTGGCGGCGGATTCCGGGAGGCTGTCGACGGAGCGTTCGGGGAGGAGGCCGAACAGCAGGAGGTGTCCGTCCGGGGAGCTCATGGCGTCGACGAGCCGTACGTCGCGGACCGCGGCGTCGATGCCGGTCTCCTCCTGGAGTTCGCGGACGACGGCGTGCCGCCAGTCCTCGCGGTCGTCCACGAAGCCGCCGGGCAGGGCGACGCCGCCGAGCGCGGGGGCGACGGTCCGGGTGATGACGACCAGGGCGGTGCCCTCGGTGTCGTACACGGGCTGGAGCGCGATCGCGACCGGGAGCGGGTTGCGGTAGGAAACGGTCCGGCAGGCCGGGCAGGTGCGGGGCCAGCCGGAGACGCCCTCTCCGTAGGGCGCGCCGCAGCTCGAACAGTGGGAGCCCGGCGCGGAGTTGGGGGTGGGGTGCTGAGTTTCGGACACCCGGCGGACTGTAGCCGATCGTGGGGAGGGCGTCGTGCCGACGCGGTTCAGGGGCGGCCGGTGAGGGACTTTCGGGACACCGGGAAGTCGAAGTAGGTGTCGGGGTACGGCTCGGGCTTGAAGGTGTAGTGCCACCACTCCTCGGCGAGGTTGACGAAGCCGAGGTCTTCGAGGGTGTTCTTGAGGAGCAGCCGGTGGGCGCGTTGCGGGCCCTGGACGCGCGGGTCCAGGGTGTGGGCGAGGGGATCGAAGCAGTCGAAGCCGGTGCCCATGTCGACGGAGTTGTCGGGGAAGCGTTCGGCGCGCGGCGCGTAGCAGGGCACGAGGGGCTCTCCGGGGCGGTAGGGCCTGGTGGGGCGCGCGGGGAGCCGGACGAGCGTGAGGTCCATGGTGGAGCCGCGACTGTGGCCGGACTTCTCCGCGATGTAGCCGTCGTCGAAGAGGCGGGTCTTGTCGACGTGCGGGTAGAACTCGCCCTTCATGGACTGGTCGTCGAGGTCCTCGGCCCAGCGGACGAAGTGGTCCACGGCGCGCTGCGGGCGGTAGCAGTCGTAGACCTTGAGGCCGTATCCCTGGCGCCGCAGCCGGAGTTGGGCGCGGTGGAGAGCTTCGGCCGCGGGACGGGTGAGGATGCAGAGGGGTTCGCGGTAGCCGTCGACGGGTTCGCCGACGAAGTTGTGCGGGGTGCGGTAGCGGATCTCCTGGAGGATCGTCGGGTCGACGGCGCGCAGGGCCGTGAAGTCGGCGGGGGACTTGGGGTCGGCGGTCGCGCGGGCGGTGGTGGAGGCGGTGGTCACGGCCAGCAGGGCGGCGAGCGCGGTGACCAGACCGCGTACCGCACCGGACATTTTTGTCATGGCTCCTCCATCTATCAGGGAGGCACCGCCCCCGGGAAGGACCCGGCGCGGCGTGTCGCGGCCGTCCTCCTGTCGCGCTCTGCCCTTTCCCCGGCCCGCGTGGCACACTTCTGACGTTCCGTCAGATCTGGTGTCGGGGAGGGGCTTTGGCGCGATCACGGAAACCAGCGGTGGAGGGATGGTTCATCGGTGAGGAGGCGGGGTTCCGCCTGCTGGGCACCCGGTGCGCCGCCTGCGCGTCGGTGTTCTTCCCCCGCGAGGACACCCACTGCCGCAACCCCGGTTGCCCTGGGGGCGAGTTGGCGGAGGTTCCGCTCTCGCCGCGCGGGCGGGTCTGGTCGTACACGGACAGCCGTTACCGGCCACCGTCACCCTATGTGAGCGATCCGGAACTTCCCTGGGACCCCTGCACGTTGATGGCTGTGGAGCTGGAGACCGAGCGGATCGTGGTGCTGGGGCAGGCGGTTCCCGGGGTCGCCGTCGCCGATCTGGCGGTCGGCATGGAGGTGGAGGTGGTCCCCGGAGTGCTCTACGAGGACACCGCGACCACCTGGCTGACCTGGCACTGGAGGCCGACGGAGGTGACGGCGTGACGGATGATGTGGCGGTGCTCGGCGCGGGCATGCACCCGTGGGGCAAAGGGGGCCGCGGTTTCGCCGAGTACGGCGCGGTGGCGGCCCGCGCGGCGCTCGCGGACGCCGGTCTCGCCTGGCGTGAGGTGGGCTCCGTCGTCGGCGCGGTGACCGTGCGTGGCGGCTACCCCGGGTATGTGGCGGGGGCGACGTTCGCGAGGGCGCTGGGCTGGCAGGGCGCCCGGGTGGCGAGCGTGTACGCGGCGTGCGCGTCGGGGGCGCAGGCCGTCGACACCGCGCGGGCGCAGATCCTCGCGGGGCTCGCGGACGTGGTGCTGGTGGTGGGCGGCGACGCCGCGCCGAAGGGCTTCTTCCGGCCGGCCGGAGGGGACCGGCCGGACGACCCGGACTGGCTGCGCTTCCGGCTTCTCGGTGCCACCAACCCGGCCTACTTCGGGCTGTACGCGCGGCGGCGGATGGCCGTGCACGGGGACACCACGGAGGACTTCGCGCTGGTCAAGGTGAAGAACTCGGCGCTGGGAGCGGAGAATCCGTACGCGCGCTACCGCCGGGCGGTCGGCCCGGAGGAGGTCGCCGCCTCGGCCGTGGTCGCCGACCCGCTGCGGCTGCTCGACATCTGCGCGACGTCGGACGGTGGCGCCGCGCTGGTGCTCTCCAGCATGGAGTTCGCGCGGCGGCACGGGGTGGCGCAGCCGGTCCGGATCCGGGCCGTCTCGACGGTGACACCGCGCTACCCGCGGACCGTCCTCGACCTGCCGGACATCGCGACGGACTCCGCCGCCGCGGTCGCCCCCGCCGACGAGTCGTTCCGGGAGTCGATCGCGCGGGCCGCCTACGAGGAGGCGGGCGTCGGGCCCGGTGAGCTGTCCCTGGCGGAGGTCTACGACCTGTCCACCGCCCTGGAGTTGCAGTGGTACGAGGATCTCGGGCTGTGCGCGCGGGGTGAGGGCGCGAAGCTGCTGCGCGAGGGCGCGACGGCGCTCGGCGGGCGGATACCGGTGAACGTGAGCGGAGGGCTGGCCTCCTTCGGGGAAGCCGTACCCGCGCAGGCGATCGCCCAGGTCTGCGAGCTGACCTGGCAGCTCCGCGGGCAGGCGGGCACCCGGCAGGTCGCGGGCGCCCGGGTCGGGATCACCGCCAACCAGGGCCTGTTCGGGCACGGCTCGTCGGTGATCGCGGTGCGGTGAGGCCCTGTCCGGGTCGCCGCCGCCGGGGCTCGCGGAGTCGGGGTGCGGGTCAGGTCGTCACGGGGTTGCGGCGGCTCGCCGCGTGCGACATCGCGTGCTGGACGACGCCGACCAGGATCTCCTTGACGGAGGCGCGGTCCCGCGCGTCGCACAGCACGATCGGGACGTCCTCGTCGAGGTCGAGGGCGCGGCGGACCTCGTCCTCGGGATAACGGGCGCCGCCGTCGAAGCAGTTGACGCCGACCAGGAACGGGATGGAGCGCCGTTCGAAGTAGTCGATGGCGGCGAAGCAGTCCTCCAGGCGGCGGGTGTCGGCGAGCACGATCGCGCCGAGCGCGCCCTCGGACAGCTCGTCCCACATGAACCAGAAGCGCTGCTGTCCGGGCGTGCCGAACAGATAGAGCACCAGGTCCTCGCGGAGGGTGATGCGGCCGAAGTCCATCGCCACGGTCGTGGTGTGCTTGCCCTCGACGCCGCTCGTGTCGTCGACGGGGCGGCCCGCCTCGGTGAGCAGTTCCTCGGTGCGCAGCGGTCTGATCTCGCTGACCGCGCCGACGAGCGTGGTCTTGCCCACGCCGAAGCCTCCGGCCACCAGGATCTTGAGCGTGACGGGCTCGACCGGGGGCTTTCCTCGCTCAGATCGCCCGAAGATCATCGTGCGTTTCTCCTACGGGTGGGAATGGGGGCTCCGGGCGCCGTTCACAGCGCCCGGAGTCCGTTGATCACGTCACGCAGAATGCTCTCGTCCGGCAGCTCGGCCGGGGGGACGGGCCGGGTCACGTGGACGAGTTCGCAGTCGACGAGGTCCCCGATGAGGACGCGCACCACGCCGACAGGCAGGTCGAGTTCGGCGGCGAGTTCGGCGACCGACTGCGGGGTGTCCCGGCAGAGCCCGACGATGTCCACGTGTTCCGGGGACAGCGTCGCGTCCTCCTCCGGGTTCTCCACGTGCGGTTCGGTGACGACCACCGCGATCAGGTCGAGGCGGTGCTGGGCCGGGCTGGTGGTGCGGCCGCGCGTCATCGCGTACGGGCGGACGACCGGTCCGGCCTCGTCGTCGAACCAGTGGCTGCTTCCCTGACCGTCAGCGCTCATGGCATCTCACTACCCGTCCGCGGGCTGATCGGTGCGGGGAGCGGAGCCCAGATGCGTGCCGACCCGCTTGACCAGGAGCGTCATCTCGTAGGCGACCTGGCCGACGTCCGAGTCGGCGTCCGAGAGGACCGCGAGGCAGCTTCCGTCGCCCGCGGCCGTCACGAACAGGAAGGCGTCGTCCAGCTCGACGACGGTCTGCCGGACGCTGCCCGCCTCGAAGTGGCGGCCGACGCCCTTGGCGAGGCTGTGGAAGCCGGAGGCGACGGCGGCGAGGTGCTCGCTGTCCTCCCGGGTGAGGTCCTTGGAGACGCCGGTCGGCAGGCCGTCCCCGGAGAGCACGAGAGCCTTGCGGATGCTCGCGACCCGTTCCACCAGCTCGTCCAGGAGCCAGTTCAGCTCTCCGGAGCTGTTCTTCACGCTGATGCCGGTGGCCTTCGGTGCGGTCATCGACCGTCCCCCTTGTTCGTTCCCTGTGGTGCCGCGCCGCCGGTGGCGTTCTCGCCCGCGGCGTTCTCCTCACGGCCGCGCTGCCAACCACGTTGCAGCGAGGCCATGCGGCTGCGTACTTCGTCGGCGTCCCGCTCCACCGGCTGCGGGCGCTCCGGGGCGCGCCCGGGGCCCTTCTTCAGCTGCGGCGCGAGGCTCGCCTGCCGAACGCGCCGCGGCAGTGCGCCGGTTCCCGCGTCCGGTGTGTCGGGGGTCTCGTCCCGCCGCGGTCCGAGGGACGCACGGGACTCCTGGGCGTCCCGGGGCGCCGGACCGCCCGCGGTGCTCCTCGGGCCGTCGGCGGGCTCGGCCGGGGTGCCGGGCCGCAGCGGCGAGGTGCCGCGGCGGCGGGTGGGCAGCGCGGGTGCCGGGTCCG
>NZ_FMCI01000374.1 GCF_900091845.1 Streptomyces sp. SolWspMP-5a-2 | reverse complement strand
TGGGCGGTCCTGGTGCCGTGGTCCGGCAGTCCGACCCGGGCGGGGCGGCCGGGACGGGCGTCGCCAGCCCCTCGACGGTCCAGCGCAGGGCGTCGGCGCCGTGGCGTTCGCCCGCCCCGAGGAGCAGGGTCAGGTCGACGCGGTCGGCGCCGCCGACGGCCTCGTGGACCCGGCGCGCGAGGAGGTTGGTGAGGCCCGGCGCGACGCCGACGCTGAGCACCGCGGGGGCGCCCGCGCGCCCGGCGGTCTCGCCCAGGGCCGTGACCCCGTCCAGGAGCCGCGCGGTCGCGCCCACGTCGACCAGGCCCACCCCGCGCTCCAGGCAGAGCCGGGCGACCGTCGCGTCCCGGGGCTCCACGCAGAGCACGACCAGGGCCACGCCGCCCCGGTCGAGCAGCCGCCGGAACCCGTCCGGGTCGCCGACGTCCACCCGGACCCCGCCGGTCCGCCGCGCCCGCGCCTCGTCGCGCCCGGCGGGCAGCACCCGGCCGGGGAACCAGGCGTCCAGGGCCCGGACGACGACGGTGCCGACGGCGCCGTGGCCGCCCACCACCAGGATCCGCCCCGCCGGACCGGCTCCCGGGATTTTCGCTGTAGTCATACTCCAATGAGATACACTGTAGTGCCACTACAGTCAAAGTCGAGGAGCCGCGCCCGTGCCCCCCACCCGCGCCGAGAAGACCCTCCGCACCCGGCGGCGGATGCTCGATGCCGCCCACCGTCTCTTCGTCGAGCGCGGCTGGACCAGGACGACCGTCGAGGACATCGCGCGCGCCGCCGAAGTCGGCGTCCAGACCGTGTACTTCACGTTCGGCACCAAGCGCGCCGTGCTCAAGGAGGTGCTGGACAGCGCCGTCGCCGGGGACACCGACCCGGTCGCCACGCTCGACCGGCCCTGGGCGCGCGCGGTCCTCGCCGAGCCGTCCGCCGCCGCCCAGCTCGCCCTCCAGGCGGCGGGCGCCCGGCAGATCCTGGAGCGGGCCGCTGCTGTCCTCGAGGTGGTGCGGGCCGCCGCTGCCGCCGACCCGGAGCTGGCCGAGCTGTGGCGGACCAACGAGGAGCAGCGGCACACCGTCCAACTGCGGTTCGCCGAGGCGCTGGTGGAGAAGGCCGGGGGAGCCCTGCGGGACGGCGCCGACGCCGCGTCCGCCGCCGCCGTCGCGACGGCCCTGCTCGGCCCGGAGACCTACGGCTCCCTGGTGACGGCGCGGGGCTGGGAGCCGTCGCGCTGGGAGGGCTGGGCCGCGGACGCGCTCACCCGCCAGCTCCTGCGCTGAGCCCCGCGCCCCTCCGCGCCGGTGCCGTCCGGGCGTTCCTCGCGCGGGCCGGGGCCCGGCCCGTCCCGGCCGGAGCAGGTGAGGGCCTGGGGCGTGTCCGCACGGTCCCGTCGTCCGCCCGGAGGGGGCCGTGCGGGCTCGCCCTAGGGCACCTCGACGCGGATCACGTTGCGCAGCATGTTGCGCAGGTGGCTCGGCATGTCGATGGTGTCCGGGCTCAGCAGCCACTGGACCTGGAGCCCGTCGATGAGGGAGATCAGGTCGGCGGCGAGCCCGGTCGGGTCGACGTCCGGGCGCAGCAGGCCGCGTTCCGCGAGGTCGTCGATGGCCGCCTGCATCTGGCCGCGCGCGCGTTCGTAGCGGGCGACGAAGTAGGGGCGGGCCGGGTGGTCCGCCGCCGTCGCCTCGCTGGACAGGACCGCGAACAGGCTCACGATCACCGGGTTGGCCTGGTTGTGCGCGACCAGCCTGACCATGCTGGCGAAGTACTCCAGCCCGTCGCGGCCCGCCGCCCCCGCGCGGAAGAAGTGCGCGTCGTCCTGCCGCTCGCGCTGCTCCAGGACCGCCTCCAGCAGGGACTCCTTGGTCGGGAAGTGGTGCAGGAGCCCCGCCCGGGAGACCCCGCAGGCGGCGGCGAGCTGCACCATGCTCGCGTTGCGGTAGCCGACCTGCCCGAAGGCGGTGAACGCGGCCTCGATGATCTGGGCGCGCCGCCGTTCGCCCTTGGGGTAGTTGCGCGAAGCCGTGCCCTGTCGCGCCGTGGCGGACTTTGTCATGTGTTGAATGCTAACCACCTCTAGAAACCGACACCCCTGTCGGTATTCTGTCTCCTGGCGCACCACCACGCCCGCCGTACCGCGACATGTCCGTTCCGGGAGGAATCACGCATGCCCACACCCCAGTTGTCGGTCCAGCTCTACTCCACCCGCCATGCCCTCGAACAGGACGAGGACGGCACCCTCGCCCGGCTCGCCGCCCTGGGGCTGCGCAACGTCGAGGTGTACGGCTTCGTGCACCGCGCCCAGGAACTCGCCGACGCCCTCGCCCGGCACGGCCTCTCCGCCCGCACCGGGCACGCCACCCTGCTCTCGCCCGAGCACGGCGACGGCACCCCCGTCCCCAGCCTTGAGCAGACGTTCGAAGCGGCCCGCGTGCTCGGCCTCCGGACCGTCTACGACCCCTTCGTGCCCGCCGCCCGCTGGGCCGACGGCACGGAGATCGCCCGCACCGCCGCCCTCCTCAACGCGGCCGCCGAACGCGCCGCCGTCCACGGGCTGACCGTCGGCTACCACAACCACTCCCAGGAGTTCGCGCACACCGTCGACGGCGTCAACGCCTTCGACCACTTCGCCGACCGCCTCGACCCGGCCGTCGCCCTGGAGATCGACCTCTACTGGGCCTCCGCCTCGGGCAACGACCCCGTCGCCCTGCTGCGCCGCCTCGGCTCCCGGGTGCGGGCGCTGCACGTCAAGGACGGCGCCGTCATCGACGACCCCTTCACCTCGGGCGAGCCCTTCGACGCGGCCGACACCCGCCAGGTCGCGGCCGGCCGGGGCGAGATCCCGCTGGACGCCTCCCTCGACGCCGCCCCCGACGCCGAGTTCGCCGTCCTGGAGTTCGACCACTACGACGGAGACATCTTCGAGGGCATCGGGGCGGGCGTCGCCTACCTGAACGGAAAGGGCATCGTCTGATGACCGCGCGCAACCCGGTCGGCGTCGGCGTCATCGGCGCCGGCAACATCAGCGACCAGTACCTCACCCAGCTCACCCGCTTCCCCGACCTGCGGGTGGTCGTCGTCGGCGACCTCGACACCGCCCGCGCCGAGACCCAGGCGCGCGCCTACGGCGTCCCCGGGTGGGGGACCGCGCAGGACGTCCTCGCCCACCCCGACGTCGACCTCGTCGTCAACCTGACCGTCCCCGCCGTCCACGCCGAGGTCAGCACGGCGGCCGTCGCGGCGGGCAAGCACGTCTGGTCCGAGAAGCCCCTCGCCGTCGACCGGGAGAGCGCCCGCGCCCTCCTCGACCGGGCGGCGGAGGCCGGACTGCGGGTCGGCGTGGCACCCGACACCGTCCTCGGCCCCGGCCTGCAGACCGCCCGCCGGGCGATCGCCCGCGGCGACATCGGCACCCCGCTCTCCGCGCAGACCGTCATGCAGTACGCGGGACCCGACCTCTGGCACCCCAACCCCGAGTTCCTGTTCGCCGCGGGCGCGGGCCCCCTCTACGACATGGGGCCCTACTACGTCACCGCCCTGGTGAACCTCTTCGGCCCGGTCACCCGGGTCGCCGGGGTCGGCTCGACGGCGCGCACCGTGCGCACCGTCAGGAGCGGCGACCGGGCGGGCACCGAGTTCGCCGTCGCCGTCCCCACCCATGTCTCCGCGCTCGCCCAGTTCGAGGGCGGAGGCGTCAGCCAGAGCGTCTTCAGCTTCGACTCGCCGCTCACCCGCACCGGGTTCGTCGAGGTCACCGGCACCGAGGGCACGATGGTGCTGCCCGACCCCAACACCTTCGGCGGGGAGGTGCGCATCACCCGCGTCCCGCGGCGCGGGCAGGAGCCCGAGTGGGAGGTCGTCGCGTCCACCGGCGTCGAGGCCGGACGCGGGCTGGGCGTCCTCGACCTGGCGCGGGCCCTGCGCGCCGGTCGACCCCACATCGCCACCGGCGAGTTGGGATACCACGTGCTGGACACCCTGATGGCCGTCGACGCGGCGGTCGGCTCGGGCGAGACCGTCCCCGTCACCAGCACCGTCGGCGCGATACCGCTCGTCCCGGAGGACCGCGACCCCTTCGCGGCCACCCTCTGAGCACCCTGTGACGCGGCCACCGGGCGACCCGCCCGGCCCGGCCGCCCGGTGGCCGCGCCCGACCGCCCGACCCCGCCCGAAGGACCGACCTCTCCACCCACCCGACGGAGCCACCCAGTGAACCCACCCCTCCGCGCCGGATTCATCGGCGGCGGTTTCATGGCGGCCGTGCACACCCGCGCGAGCCGGGCCGCCCGCGCCCGGCTCGTGGCCCTCGCGGGCTCCACGCCCGAGCGCGGCAAGCAGGCCGCCCACGACCTCGGCGTCGAACGCTGCGAGCCGGACGCCCGCACCCTGGCGTCCGCCGACGACCTCGACGTCGTCCACGTGTGCAGCCCGAACCGGCTGCACGCCGAACACACCCTGGCCGCGCTGGCCGGGGGAGCGCACGTCATCTGCGAGAAGCCGCTCGCCACCACGGCCGCGGACGCCGAACGCCTGGTCCGCGCCGCCCGCGAGGCCGGAAAGGTCGGGGCGGTGCCCTTCGTGTACCGCTACCACCCCATGGCACGCCAGGCCCGCGCCCTAGTGGCCGAGGGCGGGCTCGGCACGATCCTCACCCTGGACGCCGCCTACCTCCAGGACTGGCTGCTCGACCCGGGCGACGACAACTGGCGCGCCGACAGCGCCGCCGGGGGCCCGTCCCGCGCCTTCGCCGACATCGGCTCCCACCTGTGCGACCTGATCGAGTTCGTCACCGGGCGGCGCGTGCACCGGCTCGCCGCCCGCACCAGGACCGTCCACGCCCACCGCGGCGGCCGCGAGGTCACCAACGAGGACATCGCGGCCCTCCTGGTCGAACTGGACGACGGCGCCCTCGGCACCCTCCTGGTCAGCCAGCTCGCGCCCGGCCGCAAGAACGCCCTCACGCTGGAGCTGCACGGCACCCGGCAGAGCCTCCGCTTCGAGCAGGAGCGCCCGGAGGAGCTGTGGATCGGCCGCCGCCACGGCTCCCGCACACTGCTGCGCGACCCCGACCGCGACGCCCCCGACTCCGCCCGCGTCTCCCCGCTCCCGGCCGGGCACGCGCTCGGCTACCAGGACGCGTTCTCCGCCTTCGTCGCCGACGTCTACAGCGCCGTCGGGGGCCGACACCCCGACGGAATGCCGACGTTCGACGACGGCCTGCGCGCCGCCCGCCTCACCGAAGCCGTGCTCGCCTCCGCCCGGGACCACGGCGCCTGGATCGACACCGCCCCCGCGAACGAGGACCGCACATGACCGCATCCACGCACCCCGTCACCCTCTTCACCGGCCAGTGGGCCGACCTGCCCTTCGAGGAGGTCGCCCGGCTCGCCGCCGGATGGGGCTACGACGGCCTGGAGATCGCCGCCTCCGGCGACCACCTCGACCTCCGCCGCGCCGACGAGGACGACGCCTACGCCGCCTCCCGCCTGGAGATCCTCGACCGGCACGGCCTCAAGGCGTACGCCCTCTCCAACCACCTCGCGGGCCAGGCCGTCTGCGACGCCCCCATCGACTTCCGCCACCAGGCGATCCTGCGCCCCTACGTGTGGGGCGACGGCGACGCGGAAGGCGTGCGCGGGCGCGCGGCCGAGGACATGAAGCGCTCCGCCCGGGTCGCCCGCAAGCTCGGCATCGACACGGTCGTCGGCTTCACCGGCTCGTCGATCTGGCCCTACGTCGCCATGTTCCCGCCGGTCCCCGCCTCCGTCATCGACGCGGGCTACGAGGACTTCGCCGCCCGCTGGAACCCGATCCTCGACGTGTTCGACGACGAGGGCGTCCGCTTCGCGCACGAGGTCCACCCCGGCGAGATCGCCTACGACTACTGGACCAGCGTCCGCGCCCTGGAGGCCGTCGGCCACCGCGAGGCGTTCGGCTTCAACTGGGACCCCAGCCACATGATGTGGCAGAACATCGACCCCGTCGGCTTCATCACCGACTTCAAGGACCGCATCTACCACGTCGACTGCAAGGACACCCGGCTGCGCCCGCGCAACGGCAGGGCCGGGGTCCTCGGCTCCCACCAGCCCTGGGGCGACCCCCGCCGCGGCTGGGACTTCGTCTCCACCGGCCACGGCGACGTCCCCTGGGAGGACTCCTTCCGCGCCCTGCAGTCCATCGGCTACGACGGCCCCGTCTCCATCGAGTGGGAGGACGCCGGGATGGACCGGCTGCACGGCGCCGCCGAGGCGGTCACCTTCGTCCGCTCCCTGCTGTGGCCGGTGCCGGCAGCCTCCTTCGACGCCGCGTTCAGCAACCAGTAGGACGACCGGGCCGGGGCCGCGGCATCGCGGCACCGGCCCGCTCAGCGCGTCTTCCGGCTGCCCGCGGCCGCGAACAGCGCGAACGCCAGCACCAGCAGCGTGACGTTCGCGTAGACCTCCTTGCCGTCCAGGAACCCGAGCCGGTGCACGACGCCCGTCTCCCAGCCGGTGACCTCGTGCAGCAGCCCGAGCGCGCCCTGCGCCAGCGCGACGAGCCCCGCAATCTCCAGCAATCGCTTCATGCCCCCACCCTCGCCCCGGCGCCAGGCCGCCCGCGTCGGCCGCCCGGAGCCCGCCGCCCGCCGGAAGTCGGCGGCCGCCGGTGCCCGCCGCGCCGAAAGTCCACGGCACCGGAACTTTCGTCGGAGATCCCGGCCGGCGCACGGCCCCGACCTTCGCACCCGCATACATTGGTCGACCGTGAGTGGTGACAAGGCGGCCCCGCTGCCGCAGACGTACCCCGAGCGCCGATGGCTGCTGCCGTCCGCGGTCCTGCACGAGCTGGACCCGGACGCGCTGCCCGAGGGCCGCCGCCCCCGGCGCACCGCCCGCGACTGGCTGGTGGACTTCAGCGCGTTCCTGATCGCCGTGCTGGTCGGCCTCGCGGGCGCGCAGAGCCTCACGCACGCCGACCTGCCGCCCGGGGTCGCCACCGTCGACCAGGTGGTCGGCGCGCTGGCCTGCGCCACGGTCTGGGCCCGCCGCCGCTGGCCCGTCGGCCTCGCCGTCGCCATGATCCCCACCGGCCTGGTCTCCACCACCGCGGGCGGCGCCGCGATGATCATCCTGTTCACGCTCGCCGTGCACCGCCCCTTCCGGTACGTCGCCTGGATCGGCGGCATCAGCCTCGTCCTCACCCCGCTCTACTTCTGGGTGCGCCCCGACCCCGACCTGTCCTGGACCGCCGTCGTCTCCTTCACCTGCCTGTTCACCGTCACGGTCATCGGCTGGGGCATGTTCGTGCGCTCCAAGCGCCAGCTCATGGTGAGCCTCCGCGACCGCGCCCGCCGCGCCGAGACCGAGGCGTTCCTGCGGGCGGAGCGGGCCCAGCGGCTGGCCCGCGAGTCCATCGCGCGCGAGATGCACGACGTCCTCGCCCACCGGCTCACCCTGCTCAGCGTGCACGCGGGCGCCCTGGAGTTCCGCCCGGACGCGCCCCGCGAGGAGATCGTCCGCGCCGCCGGGGTCATCCGGGAGAGCGCCCACGAGGCCCTCCAGGACCTGCGGGAGATCATCGGCGTGCTGCGCACCGGCGACGGCGACGAGGCGGGCCGCCCGCAGCCGACGCTGGCCGCGCTCGACGCCCTGGTCACCGAGTCCCGCGAGGCCGGGATGAAGGTCGCCCTCGACAACCGCGTCACCGAGCCGGCCGGGGTGCCCGCGTCGGTCGGCCGCACCGCCTACCGCATCGCCCAGGAGGCCCTCACCAACGCCCGCAAGCACGCCCCGGGCACCGAGGTCACCGTCACCGTCACGGGCGCGCCGGGCGAGGGCCTCACGGTGACCGTCCGCAACCCCGCCCCCGACGGCGACGTGCCCTCCGTCCCCGGCTCGGGACAGGGCCTCATCGGCCTCACCGAACGCGCCACGCTGGCCGGGGGCCGCCTGGAGCACGGCACCGAGCGGGACGGCGGCTTCGCGGTCCGCTCCTGGCTGCCCTGGGGGTGAGCACCGGCCGCGACGCCCCGCGCGCGTGCCCCGGTGCACCACCGGGCGCGGGCCCGCGCCACCACGCCCCGCCCGGCCGCCAGGACGCCGTTCCCACCACCCGGCCCGACCGTGATTACGTAAGGACCATGACAACGATCAGACTGCTCCTGGTGGACGACGATCCCCTGGTGCGGGCCGGCCTGGCCCTGATGATGGGCGGCGCGGACGACATCGAGATCGTCGGCGAGGCGGCCGACGGCTCCGAGGTGGAGGCACTCGTCGACCGCACCCGGCCGGACGTCGTCCTCATGGACATCCGGATGCCGTCGGTGGACGGACTCACCGCCACCGAGCGGCTGCGCTCCCGCGAGCAGGCGCCCCAGATCGTCGTCCTCACCACCTTCCACGCCGACGAGCAGGTGCTGCGCGCCCTGCGCGCGGGCGCCGCCGGGTTCGTCCTCAAGGACACCCCGCCCGCCGAGATCGTCGACGCGGTCCGCCGGGTCGCTTCCGGCGACCCCGTCCTGTCGCCCGCCGTCACCCGCAGGCTGGTCGAGCACGCCGTCGGCAACGCGGCCGACACCCGCCGCACGCGCGCGCGTGCGCTCATCGGCTCCCTCAACGACCGCGAACGCGAGGTCGCCGTCGCGGTCGGCCGGGGACTGTCCAACGCCGAGATCGGCGCCGCCCTGTTCATGAGCGTGGCCACGGTCAAGACCCACGTCTCCCGCGCCCTCGCCAAGCTGGACCTCAACAACCGGGTCCAGATCGCGCTCCTCGCGCACGACGCCGGACTGCTCGACGCAGCGGACGGGGACGGACACCGGGCGCCCTGACCCGCGGCCCGCCGGGCGGAGGGACCGGTGGCCCGCCGGGGCCGTCAGCCGATCGCCCACTCCACGCCGCCCGGCAGTTCCGAGAGGGCGACCGGGCGGCGCGCGTGACGGGAGACCTCGCACGCCTCGGCGATCCGCAGCGCCTGGAGGGCCTCACGCCCGTCACAGGGGTTCACGCGGCGGCCGAGCACCACTTCCACGAACGCGGACAGCTCGGCCTCGTAGGCGGGCCCGAAACGCTCCTGGAAGGACGACCACGGCTTGTCGGCGGCCGGGGGCCCGGTCGGTTCGGTGGAGGCGATCGGCGTCCGGTCGTCCAGCCCGACGACGATCTGGTCCAGCTCCCCGGCCAGCTCCATGCGGACGTCGTACCCGGCGCCGTTGAGCCGGGTCGCGGTGGCGGTGGCGATGGTGCCGTCGTCGAGCCGCAGCAGCGCGGCGCCCGTGTCGACGTCACCGGACTCGCGGAACATCGGGGGCCCGGCGTCGGACCCGACGGCGTACACGTCGACGACCTCGCGCCCGGTCACCCAGCGCAGCACGTCGAAGTCGTGGATCAGGGTGTCCCGGTATAACCCGCCCGACAGCGGCAGCCAGGAGGCGAGCGGCGGCTTCTCGTCACTGGTCAGCGCGCGCACGGTGTGCAGCCGCCCGAGGCGGCCCGACCGCACGGCCTCGCGGGCGCCGACGTACCCGGCGTCGAAACGGCGCTGGAAGCCCATCTGCAGGACCGTCCCCGCGGTCTCCACCTCGGCGATCGCCTGGAGGGTGCCCGGCAGGTCGAGCGCGATCGGCTTCTCGCAGAACACCGGGAGGCCCGAGCGGGCCGCCCGGCCGATCAGCTCGGCGTGCGCGGACGTCGTCGCGGTGATCACCACCGCGTCCACCCCCCACCGGAAGATCTCGTCCACCCCCGGCGCCGCCGTCTCGCCTATCCGGTGGGCGAGCTCCTGGGCCCGTGCCGGATCCCTGTCCGTCAGGATCAGCGATCCGACCTCCCGATGGCGACTGAGCGTGTTGGCGTGGATCCTGCCGATGCGGCCCGTCCCGATGACCCCGATGCGCATGGAAACAAAGTGCGGTGCGGGACCGTGAGCTGTCAACGCTGTCCACGGTCATGTCCGGACAATCGGACTACACAACTTCCCGTCAACTACGCACAGAGCTACGCTCGGCCCGTGCCGAAACCAGAAGTGGACCCGACCGTGTCGCTCGACCTCAGTGTGGACCGGAGCAGTCCGGTGCCGTTGTACTTCCAGTTGTCGCAGCAGCTCGAAGCGGCCATCGAGCACGGGGCGCTGACCCCCGGCAGTCTGCTCGGCAACGAGATCGAACTCGCCGCCCGGCTCGGCCTGTCCCGGCCCACCGTCCGGCAGGCCATCCAGTCGCTGGTCGACAAGGGCCTCCTGGTGCGCCGCCGCGGGGTCGGCACCCAGGTCGTGCACAGCCAGGTCAAACGCCCCCTCGAACTCAGCAGCCTCTACGACGACCTGGAGGCCGCGGGCCAGCGCCCCGCCACGAAGGTGCTGGTCAACACGACCGTACCGGCCACCGCGGAGATCGCCGCCGCCCTCGGGGTGGCCGAGGGCAGCGAGGTGCACCGGGTGGAGCGGCTGCGGCTCGCGCACGGCGAGCCGATGGCGTACCTCTGCAACCACATCCCGCCCGGCCTGCTCGACCTCGACACCGCGCAACTGGAGGCCACCGGCCTGTACCGGATGATGCGCGCCGTCGGGATCACCCTGCACAGCGCCCGCCAGTCCATCGGCGCGCGCGCCGCGACCGCCGCCGAGGCCGAGCGGCTCGCCGAGCCGGAGGGCGCCCCGCTGCTCACCATGCAGCGCGTCACCTTCGACGACACCGGCCGCGCGGTCGAGTTCGGCAGCCACACCTACCGGCCCTCCCGCTACTCCTTCGAGTTCCAGCTCCTCGTCCGCTCCTGACGCGCCGTCCGGGCCGGTGCCCGGTTTCTCACATTGTCCGGACAATGTGACCGAGATGTCCCACCCGGTCGTGGCCGGGTGCTCGGTGTGTTCGATAATGGGTGGTTTGGGATCGGTGGGGTCGCTTCCGGGTGACCCCACCGTCCTGTGCGCACCACCGAACACAGCAAGAAGGGCACGGCCTCGTGGCACGCTTTCGTACCTGGGCGGGAATCGCGCTGGCGGGGGCACTGACCGTGTCCGCCGCCGGCTGCAGCAGCACCGGCGGCAAACGCGCCGAGGACGCCCGCGCCGCCGCCGCGGCCCAGGGCAGGGCGGCGGTGAACACACCCCGCTGGACCTTCGCGATGATCACCCACTCCGGTGACGGCGACAGCTTCTGGGACATCGTGCAGAGCGGCGCCGAGCAGGCCGCCGTCAAGGACAACGTCGACTTCCTCTACTCGCACGACGACGAGGCCCAGCAGCAGGCCCAGCTCGTGGACGCGGCCGTCGACAAGAAGGTCGACGGGATCATCGTCACCCTCGCCAAGCCCGACGCGCTGAAGGCCGCCCTCGCGCGCGCCCGGAAGGCGGGCATCCCCGTCGTCACCGTGAACTCCGGCTCGGCCGAGTCCCAGAGGTTCGGCGCGCTCACCCACGTCGGCCAGGACGAGAGCGTCGCGGGCGAGGCCGTCGGCGACGAGCTGAACGAACGCGGCCGCAAGAAGGTCCTCTGCGTCCTGCACGAGCAGGGCAACGTCGGCCACGAGCAGCGCTGCGCCGGGGTCCGCAAGACCTTCGACGGCGACGTCCAGAGCCTCTACGTCAACGGCACCAACATGCCCGACGTCCAGTCGGCGATCGAGGCCAAGCTCCAGTCCGACGCGTCCGTGGACGCCGTCGTCACGCTCGGCGCCCCCTACGCCGACACCGCGGCCAAGGCCAAGCAGGACGCGGGCAGCTCCGCCGAGATCGACACCTTCGACCTCAACGCCAAGGTCGCCGCCGGTCTGAAGTCCGGCAGGCTCGGCTTCGCCGTCGACCAGCAGCCCTACCTCCAGGGGTACGAGGCGGTCGACCTGCTGTGGCTGTACCGCTACAACTCCGACGTCCTCGGCGGCGGGCGGCCGGTGCTGACCGGACCGCAGATCGTCACCAAGGACGACGCCGCCGCGCTGGAGGAGTACACGAAGCGGGGCACCCGATGAGCGCGCTCTCTGATGAAAGGATTCTGCACAGCTCGCCGCTGCGTCGGCTGCTCGGCAGGCCCGAACTCGGCTCGGTCGTCGGCGCGCTCGCCGTGTTCGTCTTCTTCGCCGTGCTCGCGGACGGCTTCCTGCGCCCCACCAGCCTCAGCACGGTCCTCTACGCCTCCTCGACGATCGGCATCATGGCGGTGCCGGTCGCGCTGCTGATGATCGGCGGCGAGTTCGACCTGTCGGCCGGCGTCCTGGTGACGTCCTCGGCGCTGGTCTCCTCCATGTTCAGCTACCAGGCGACCGCCAACACCTGGGTCGGTGTCGGCGTCTCCCTCCTGGTCAGCCTGGCCATCGGTGCCTTCAACGGTTTCGTGCTGACCCGCACCCGGCTGCCCAGCTTCATCGTCACGCTCGGCACGTTCCTGATGTTGACCGGATTGAATCTCGGGTTGACCAAGTTGATCGACAGCACGGTGTCGACGAAGTCGATCGCCGACATGCAGGGCTTCTCCTCCGCCCGCGTGGTCTTCGCCTCCACGCTCACCGTCGGCGGCGTCGACTTCAAGGTGACGATCCTGTGGTGGCTGGCCCTGGTCGCGGCGGCCTCCTGGATCCTGCTGCGCACCCGTGTCGGCAACTGGATCTTCGCCGTCGGCGGCAACAAGGACGCGGCCCGCGCGGTCGGCGTCCCGGTGGAGAGGACGAAGATCGGCCTCTACATGGGCGTCGGACTCGGCGCCTGGATCTCCGGTCAACACCTGCTGTTCAGTTATGACGTCGTCCAGTCGGGCGAGGGCGTCGGCAATGAGCTGATCTACATCATCGCGGCCGTCATCGGCGGCTGCCTGATCACCGGCGGGTACGGCAGCGCCGTCGGCTCGGCGGTCGGCGCGCTCCTGTTCGGCATGACCAGCAAGGGCATCGTCTTCGCCGAGTGGAACCCCGACTGGTTCAAGTTCTTCCTCGGAGCGATGCTGCTCCTCGCGACCCTGCTCAACGCCTGGGTCCGCAAGCGGGCGGAGGCCACCGCGTGACGACGACCGGGCGCCCCGCGCCGCTGATCGAGCTGACCGGTGTCAGCAAGCGCTACGGCAACGTCCGGGCGCTGGAGGGCGTCACCCTCGAAGTGGGTCCGGGCGAGATCACCTGCGTCCTGGGCGACAACGGCGCCGGCAAATCAACATTGATCAAGATCATTGCCGGACTGCACCGTCATGACGACGGCGTCCTGCGCGTCGACGGCGAGGAGACGCTGCTCTCCTCCCCGCGCCAGGCGCTCGACCTCGGCATCGCCACCGTCTACCAGGACCTGGCCGTCGTCCCGCTGATGCCGGTGTGGCGGAACTTCTTCCTCGGCTCCGAGCCCAGGAAGGGCGTGGGCCCCTTCAAGCGCATGGACATCGACCTCATGCGCGAGACGACCCGCGCCGAGCTGCTGCGCATGGGCATCGACCTCCGGGACGTCGACCAGCCCATCGGCACCCTGTCCGGCGGCGAGCGCCAGTGCGTGGCCATCGCGCGCGCGGTCCACTTCGGCGCGAAGGTCCTGGTCCTGGACGAACCGACGGCGGCGCTCGGGGTCAAGCAGTCAGGCGTCGTCCTGAAGTACGTCGCGGCGGCCCGCGACCGGGGCCTCGGTGTCGTCCTGATCACCCACAACCCGCACCACGCGTACCTGGTGGGGGACCGGTTCGTGCTGCTCAGGCGCGGCACGATGGTCGGCAACCACACCCGGGACGGGATCACCCTGGAGGAGCTGACCGCGCAGATGGCGGGCGGCAGCGACCTGGAGGCACTGCGGCACGAACTGGCGCGGGACTGAGGCGGGCGGCGGCGGGGGCGCGCGCGGCCACACCGCGTCCGCCCCGGCCCGTCACCGCTCGCACACCGTTCCGGTCCCGCTCCCGTACCGATCCCGTACCGGCCTTCGCTCCCCCGCTCGGCACCCGGGACGGGCGTGCGGCAGAATCGAGCCCGATGAGCACCTACCGCGACTTCACCGCCCCCATCGGCTCACGCCGGGCCCCGGTACTCCGCACCGTGGGCACCCGGGAACGCCGCTCCCACCTGACGGCCCCCGGGTCCCCACGGTCGGC
Organism: Streptomyces sp. SolWspMP-5a-2; assembly: GCF_900091845.1. Lineage (GTDB taxonomy): Bacteria > Actinomycetota > Actinomycetes > Streptomycetales > Streptomycetaceae > Streptomyces > Streptomyces doudnae. The sequence goes on along the minus strand of NZ_FMCI01000374.1, from coordinate 5,065 downwards.
ATCGACATCGGCGGCACCAAGGTCATGGCGGGCGTCGTCGACGCCGACGGCAACATCCTGGAGAAGGTCCGCACCGAGACCCCGGACAAGTCCAAGAGCCCCAAGGTCGTCGAGGACACCATCGTCGAGCTGGTCCTCGACCTCTCCGACCGGCACGACGTCCACGCGGTCGGCATCGGCGCGGCGGGCTGGGTCGACGCCGACCGCAACCGCGTGCTGTTCGCCCCCCACCTGTCCTGGCGCAACGAGCCGCTGCGCGACCGGCTGGCCGGACGGCTCGCCGTGCCCGTCCTGGTCGACAACGACGCCAACTCCGCCGCCTGGGCCGAGTGGCGCTTCGGCGCGGGGCGCGGCGAGGACCACCTGGTCATGATCACGCTGGGCACCGGCATCGGCGGGGCCATCCTGGAGGACGGCCAGGTCAAGCGCGGCAAGTACGGCGTCGCGGGCGAGTTCGGCCACATGCAGGTCGTCCCCGGCGGACACCGCTGCCCGTGCGGCAACCGCGGCTGCTGGGAGCAGTACAGCTCGGGGAACGCGCTGGTCCGCGAGGCCAGGGAGCTGGCCGCCGCCGACTCCCCGGTCGCCTACGGGATCATCGAGCACGTCAAGGGCAACATCGGCGACATCAGCGGCCCGATGATCACCGAGCTGGCCCGCGAGGGCGACGCGATGTGCATCGAGCTGCTCCAGGACATCGGCCAGTGGCTCGGCGTCGGCATCGCCAACCTGGCCGCCGCCCTCGACCCGTCGTGCTTCGTGATCGGCGGCGGCGTCAGCGCCGCCGACGACCTGCTGATCGGCCCCGCGCGCGACGCCTTCAGGCGGCACCTCACCGGCCGCGGCTACCGCCCCGAGGCCCGCATCACCCGCGCGCAACTCGGCCCCGAGGCGGGCATGGTGGGCGCCGCCGACCTCGCCCGCCTGGTCGCCCGCAGGTTCCGGCGCGCCAACCGCCGCCGGGTCGAGCGCTACGAGCGGTACGAGCGGTACGTGGAGGCCCGCCGCTCGTCCCAGGACAGCGCGTGACCGCGTCGCTGCCCCGCCAGGCCGCCCCGCCGGACGAACCGCCCAGGCCGCCCGAGGACCGCAGGCACCGCAACCGGCGCCGGGCGCTCACCCTGCTGATCATCGTGCTGCTGATCGGCGTCCCGGCGGGCTATCTGGTGATCTCCGCCAACCAGAGCAGGCAGAGCGGCAAGGACAAGGAGGCGAAGTACTCGGCGACCGGCCTCACCGAGGGCTGGCCCTCGAAGGTGCAGCGCCGCCTCTACGAGGTGCCGATCCCGCACCCGTCCAACAAGGTCGCCTACTACGAGACCAACAACTGGAAGACCAGCCGCCTCTACGTGCAGTTCCAGACGACGCACGACGGGCTCGACGCGTTCTTCAAGGAGCTGGGCGTCGACCAGGCCGACCTCAAGAAGGGCGACCTGACGATCAGCACCCGGGACCAGAAGATCATCGGCTGGGAGTTCTCCGGGCCCGGCTCGCGCGGCGGCGAGTACTACGGCCTCGTCAACAAGCAGAAGAACCCCAAGCCGACCCAGGACGTGGTCGTGAACACCTACAACCCGACGTTCCCCATGGTGTACGTCGTCTCCCGCACGATCCCCTGACGGGCGGGAGCGGCCTTCCCCGGGCGGCTGCGGGACGGCGGCGGGCCGGGCGGGGACGGAATCCGCGCACGGCGAGGTTCCGGAGGGAACGAGGTTCCGGAGGGAACGGGGATCCAGACGGAACGCGCGCTCGGCGAGGTTCCGGAGGGAACGGGGATCCAGACGGAACGCGCGCTCGGCGAGGTTCTGGACAGAACGAGGATCCGGAGGGAACGCGGGCTCGGCGCAGCTCCGGGCGGATCCGCACGGTGGTGAGCCGGACGGAATCCGCGCACGGTGACGAGCCTGGCGCGGACCGCGTCCGCGTGGGCCCCGGAACGGATGCCGGGCCGGGGGCGACCGGCCGCCGAGGGGGCGCGGGGCCGTCGTCGGGGCCGATTGTCAGAGGCCGCCCGTAGAGTCGTAGACGTCTGATCCGACACGGCGGGCGGGAGGTGACAGTTCGTATGGGCGACACGGCCGAGGCGGTCGGCGCGGCGGGGGAGCGGGTGCCCACCCGGCTCGCGGCCGTCTTCCTGCCCGCACCCCTGCCGAGGGACGGCCTGATCGCCTTCTGGGACCCGGAGGACGGCCCGCTGCCCGCCGAGGACACCCAGCTCACCGTGGTCCGCCCGCACGGCGCGGGCGTCCGCCGCAGGACCGTCCCCGCGCTCACCCTGCCGGTCGCCGAGGCGCTGCCCCTGCTCGCCCGCGCCCGCCGGGACCCCGCCGCCCACCCGGCCACCGCCTGCTGGGGCGCGGCCACCCTGCACGCGCTGGGCCTCACCGCGCGCGGACGGCTGCTGCCCGGCCTGACCGCCTCGGGCCACGACGCCTGGCGGGCGGGACCGCTGGAACCCGGCGACATCGCCCACCTGCGCGAGGTCGCCGCCGCCCTGCCCGCCGAGGGCCACCCGGTCCCGCTGCCGGGTCCCGGCCCGCTCCGGCTGCCCGACCCCGAGGCCCTGGTCCGCGCCTTCCTCGACGCCGTCGCGGACACCCTCCCCCGCACCCCGGCCGCCCCGCACACCTGCGGCAGGCCCTTCGCCGACCGCCGCCCGCAGCGCCTGCCCGACGCCGAGGACTGGGCGGCGGAGGTCGCCGCCGGGATGGACGCGGGCGTCCGCGTCTCGCTCCGCCTGGACCTCTCCGCCCACGACCTCTTCGACACCGCCGGGGAGGCGCGCGGCGCGGGCGCGGCGATCGTCCAGGTACACAGCCTCGCCGACCCCACCCTGGTGACCGACGCGGCGACCCTCTGGGCGGGCGGCGCGGACGCCGTGTTCGGCCCCCGCGCGCGGGTGGACGCGGCGCTCGCCGTGCGCCGGGCGGCCCGCGTCTGGGCGCCCCTCGACCGGCTCGCCGAGCAGGACGTGCCCGACGTCCTCGCCCTCTCCGACACGGAGGTGGGGGAGCTGCTCGGGGTCGCCGCCACCCGGCTCGCGGCGGCCGGGGTGGCCGTGCACTGGCCGCGCGACCTCGCGCAGGACCTGACCGCCGCGGCGGTGGTCCGCCCCGCCCCCGGCTCCGCGACCGACGGCACCGGCTTCTTCGAGGGCGACGAACTGCTCCAGTTCCGCTGGCAGTTGGCGCTCGGCGGCGATCCGCTCAGCGACGCCGAGATGGACGCGCTCGCCGAGGCGCACCGACCGGTGGTACGGCTGCGGGACCAGTGGGTGCTCGTCGACCCGGCGCTGGTCCGCAAGGCGCGCAAGCGCGATCTCGGCCTGCTCGACCCGGTCGACGCGCTCTCCGTGGCGCTCACCGGCACCGCCGAGGTCGACGGCGAGACGGTCGAGGCGGTGCCCACCGGCGCGCTGGCCGCCCTGCGCGACCGCCTCACGGCCGGGGTGCGCCCGGCCGCGCCACCACCCGGCCTGGACGCCACCCTCCGGGACTACCAACTGCGCGGCCTGGCCTGGCTCGACCTCATGACCTCCCTCGGCCTCGGCGGCTGCCTCGCCGACGACATGGGCCTCGGCAAGACGATCACCCTGATCGCGCTGCACCTGAAGCGGGTCCGCCCCGAACCCACCCTGGTCGTCTGCCCGGCCTCCCTGATGGGCAACTGGCAGCGGGAGATCACCCGGTTCGCCCCCGGGGTCCCGGTCCGCCGCTTCCACGGCCCCGACCGCAGCCTGGACGGTGTGACCGGCGGCTTCGTCCTGACGACGTACGGCACCATGCGCGCCGCCGCGCCCACCCTCGCCGACCATGCCTGGGGGATGGTCGTCGCGGACGAGGCCCAGCACGTCAAGAACCCCTACTCGGCGACCGCGAAGGCGCTGCGCACGATCGGGTCCCCGGCGCGGGTCGCCCTCACCGGCACCCCGGTCGAGAACAACCTCTCGGAGCTGTGGGCCCTCCTCGACTGGACGACACCCGGCCTGCTCGGCCCCCTGAAGTCCTTCCGCGCCCGGCACGCGCGCGCGGTGGAGAACGGCGAGGACGACGAGGCCGTGGCCCGACTCGCCGCCCTGGTACGGCCGTTCCTGCTGCGCCGCAAGAAGTCGGACCCCGGCATCGTCCCCGAACTGCCGCCGAAGACCGAGACGGACCACCCGGTGCCGCTCACCCGGGAACAGGCCGCGCTCTACGAGGCGGTGGTCAGGGAGTCGCTGCTCGCCATCGAGACGTCCGACGGCATCGCCCGCCGTGGCCTGGTCCTCAAACTGCTCGGCGCCCTCAAGCAGATCTGCGACCACCCCGCGCTGTACCTCAAGGAGGACGCGCACGGGGAGCGCCTGCTCGGCCGCTCCGGGAAGCTCGCCCTCCTGGACGAACTCCTGGACACCGTGCTCGCCGAGGACGGCTCGGCGCTCGTCTTCACCCAGTACGTCGGCATGGCCCGCATGATCACGTCCCATCTCGCGGCACGGGCGGTCCCGGTGGACCTCCTCCACGGCGGCACACCGATCCCGGAGCGCGAGCGGATGGTGGACCGCTTCCAGGACGGCGCCACCCCGGTGCTGGTCCTCTCCCTCAAGGCGGCGGGCACCGGCCTCAACCTCACCCGCGCGGGCCACGTCGTCCACTTCGACCGCTGGTGGAACCCGGCGGTGGAGGAGCAGGCCACCGACCGCGCCTACCGCATCGGCCAGACCCAGCCCGTCCAGGTCCACCGCCTCATCACGGAGGGCACCGTCGAGGACCGCATCGCCGGGATGCTGGAGGCCAAGCGTGCCCTCGCCGACGCGATCCTCGGCTCCGGCGAGTCGGCCCTCACCGAACTGACCGACCGTGAGCTGACCGACCTGGTCTCCCTGCGGGGGCCGTCGTGACCGGCGCGGCGGACGAGGCACGCAGGGCCCTGCGCGAGGCCCGCGAACGGCACGCCCGGGAATCGGCACCGGACCAGGCACACCCGGCGGAGCCGGAGCCCGCGCGGCCCACGGCGACGACACCGGACGACGTCTCCGCCGACGAGCCCGCGCCGCCGCCCGCTCCCGGCGGACCGCCCGCCCGTG
>NZ_FMCI01000007.1 GCF_900091845.1 Streptomyces sp. SolWspMP-5a-2 | reverse complement strand
CGCGATGCCGATGCGGAACCCGGCGGCCAGCCGGGCACAGGTATCAGCGCACCGCAGGTGAGCCAGAGCGTGCAGAACCTGTCGCCCTGAGGGCAGACGCCGCCAGCGCGCCCCCATCCTCATCTTCCCTCTCCGGGCACGCAGCCGAGCACTCAGGTACCGCAAGGTGCGGTTGGACAGATCAATCGACGACGGGCAGACAAGCACGCGAAGCTCCTGGTGGAGCACGGTGGATCATGGTCGTGACACCTCCTACCAGAAGCTTCATCGCGTTGCAGAGCCGCCCAACTGGCTTATATCGCCGGCAGGTTGGAATCAGCTCCTTGTGTACGTGATGGTGTCATCTGGCGTTTCCTGGTTTCCGGGTTCTGTCAATGCGCCGGGCTCTTCGCCTCTGCCGAAGCGGGCGATGTTCCCGGGCCACTTCTGCCTCCGCCATGTCTTTGGCCCGCGCGGTCCGTCCCCGTTTCCGAGAGAGCTTGCTCGGTCCAGATGCACTTGCCTGTTGCTGTGTAACGCGTCCCCCAACGCTGAGAGAGAGCTGAGACGAGTTGGAGCCCTCGTCCGCCCTCGTCCGTGACCGAGGCGCGGCGGATCCGAGGCGTGGTCAGGCTCCCGTCGCTCACCTCGCAGACCAGCTCGGCGCTGCGCAGCAGCCGCATCCGTACGGGTCCCTTGGCGTGCCGGACGACGTTGCCGACCAGCTCGCTCACCAGAAGTTCCGTGGTCATCACGAGGTCGTCGAGGCCCCAGGCCGTGAGCTGTTCACGGACAAGTTTGCGCGCGTCTCCGGCCGCCTGCGGGAGCGAGGAAAGTGACCAGGACGCCATATGGTCGGGAGCGAGTGCGTGGACGCGGACGACCAGGAGCGCCGTGTCGTCGGGAGTGGGTTGGTCGGCGGGGACGAGTCCGGTCGTCAGGGTGTCGCAGAGAAGGTCGAGGTCCGCAGTGGGCGAAGTGTCCGCTGTGTGGAGCAGTTTCGCGAGCGCGGCCATGCCCTCGTCGATCTCCCGCCCCTTCGCCTCGACCAGGCCGTCCGTGTACAGGACGAGCAGGCCCTCTTCCGGGACGGTCAGCTCCACCGTCTCGAACGGCGGCTCAGACGCACCGAGCGGCGGGTTGGGTGTCGGCGAGGGGAAGTGCACCGTGCCGTCGGGTTGTACTACGGCGGGAGGGGGATGTCCGGCGCGAGCGAACGAGCAGATCCGGGTGGTCGAGTCGTACAGCGCATACAGACAGGTGACGAACGAGTCCTCACCGAGGCCGCTGACGATCTCGTTGAGGTGGCCCATGATTTCGTCGGGCGGTAGTTCGAGTGCTGCGAGGGTGTGGACGGCGGTGCGGACCCGCCCCATGGTGGCTGCCTCCGACAGCCCGTGGCCCATCACGTCGCCGATGACCAAGGCGACTTGCCCGGAGGAGAGCGGGATGACGTCGTACCAGTCGCCGCCCACATCCATCCCCTGCCCAGCGGGCAGATAGCGGGCGGCGGCGGTGCACGCGGGCAGGTCGGGCAGGGTGCGGGGCAGCAGGGCGCGCTGGAGTTCCCGGGAACGGGTGTGCTCGGCGTCGTAGAGCCGAGCCCGTTCCAGGGCGTGTGCGACGAGGGCGCTGATGGCGGTCAACAGAGTACGGTCGCCGTCGGGGAAGGGGCGCGGCTTGTCGAAGGCGAGCAAACAGATTCCGAAGGTGTGCCCGGAAGCAGTCAGCGGCAGGAACGCCCAGGACTTTTTGGCTCCTTCGGCCGGGCGTTCCCGCATCGCGGGGTAGCGGGCCATGAATGCGTCGACGGAGGGCAGGAAGACTGGCTCCGCAGTCAAGATCGCGTCCCAGACGGGGCCGCCACGATCCGGAGTACTGCCCGTGATCGCATCGACGAAGTCACGCCTGTATCCGACGGACCCGACGTACGAGAGCCGACCACTGCCGCTCTCGACAGCGAGTACCATTAGCCCGGCAGCTCCGAACGGCGGCAGCACGCGTCGCGCCACGGCATCAACCACGTCCCGTGAGGTGGTCGCCCCGGCGAGCGCACTCGTCAGCTCCGCGATCCGGGCAGCTCGCTCAGCCGAAGAACGCTCGGCCGCAACCTGCTCGGCCTCCCGACGGCGAAGCTCGGTGACATCGGTGAAGTAGAGCGTGACGCCGTCGGGGACTGGGACCAGCCGAAGGTGATAGCTGCGCACCTTGACCCGAGCCTTCATCTCCCCGTGTGCTGGTTCCCAGTCGGGTTCGCCTCCTGCAACGGACATCCGTACGTCGAAACCGGCAGGCCGGCCGGTGGCGGCGGCTTCCCGGCATCGGGCCTCCAGATCGGGCACGCCGAGCACAGAGGGCAGCTCCCACAGGACCGTTCCGACCAGCTGCGCCTGGGAGGATCCGAGCGTTTGCTCAGCCGACAGGTTCACGAAGGTGATCCGCCACTCCTCATCCAGAGCCAGGAAACCGTCGCTCATGTGACGCAGCGCACGGGCGACGACGTCGCGGGCGGTGGGCGCTTCGTTGCTGTCCCAGGCCCGGCCGATCATGCGGACCGGCTCACTGCGGTCGTCCAGGACGACCCGGCCGCGTGCCTGCGTCCAGACGTACCGACCGCCGGGGCGCCGCACCCGATACTCGGCCTCGAAGACAGTCCGGTCCCGGATCGCTCGCTGGGCGGCCGCGAGAGTCCAAGGAAGATCGTCGGGATGGACAACCTCCAGCCAGTTCTCAATACGTCCCTGGAAGTCAGCCGCTGTCATGCCATAGATGTCCAGAGCCGCGTCGTCCCAGACCAGCTTGCCGCTCTTGATGTCCCAGTCCCAGGTTCCGACCTGGACAGCCCTCAGCGCATGTCGCAGCAGCCGCTCACCCGACTCCTCGCCAGGCGCACCAACCCGCCCTGGTCGCGGCGCCTGCCCCATCCGCTCCTCGGCCCAGCCCACGACAGCCCGCAGGAAGGCCCACTCTCGGTCGGTCGGCGGGCCCTGCTCGCCCATGACGATCGACAGCGCACCGATGGCGCGCCCCGCACCGGACACCGGTACGGCAGCGATGCCCGAACCCGGCCAGAGGCCATCGCGCTCGGTTGACACCCAGACGCCGACTCCGTCCCCACGCAGCGCCCGCGCAGGGGCGCTCGGCCCCTCCTGGTCGATGATCTCCCAGGGCAGTATGAGATGGGGCGGCAGTCCCGCCGAGGAGACGAGCCGCAGCGCCGACATCGGGCCGCGCAGATGCACGGTCCCGCCCAAACCGTTTAGCTCCGCCACGGATTGCTGGAGGGCAAGCCGGAAGGCCTCACTCTCGGTGACCCCTTGACCCACGGAGGCCAACAAATCCAGCCGCGATTTCATCACTCAAGGGTACATATAGGGCATAAAATCACAATCGCGTCTTGACCGTCGAGGGTGCCGATCCGGGGCAGGTGCGCGGCGCGTGATGTGAGACGGCCGCTGCGTACACGCGGGCGGGCGCGGACGAGGAAGCAGCCACTTCCCGCGCCCGCGCAGCTGAAACGAAGAATGCGGAAAAGTAACTGCCTGCGGGAGCCTCTTCGCCCTCCGAGCCTGGCCAGATGTTGGCCGTGGCGGGTGAGCGCCTCGAGCGCTCGGATCCCCGCCACGGGGAGACGCCCAGTGCTTTCTGCCGCGACGCTACGGGGCGACTTCGTACTCCACCACGGTGTCCGGAAACTCGAGTCGACCCCGATCACCGACCAGTCGACCCGCCCCGCCAAGCCAGCGTCGGCCTGGACCGGATGCAGGATCCGGTCCCAGGTGCCGTCCGCCGACCAGCGGCGATGTCGTTCGTAGACGGTCTTCCGCGAACCGTAGCGTTGTGGCAGATCACGCCACAGGACACCGGTTCGGATCCGGAACAGGATCTTGTTGACCACGGTGTGAGCAGGGCAATCTGATGGCAGCGGGTGGGCGTCAGTGAGCCTCTTCAGCCGTCACTCCTGCGAGTGAGCGGCTCCTAGGGTCTGTTGCGAAAGTGGATCTTGTTCGTTGTTGATCACGTTCTTTGGGACTTAAGGATCTGTCGAACGGCCAGTGGGCCCGGCTGGAGCCTCTGCTGCCGACGGGCGTCAAGCCGGGTCGGCCGCAGGTGTGGACGCGGCGGCAGTTGATAGACGGCATACGGTGGCGGACCCGGACCGGTGCTCCCTGGCGGGACGTGCCCGAATGCTACGGGCCCTGGGACCGGGTCTATGACCTGTTCCGGCGCTGGCAGCGGGACGGCACCTGGGCGAGGATCCTTGCCCAGCTTCAGGCCGAGGCGGACGCGAAGGGCCTGATCACCTGGGAGGTCAACGTCGACTCCACTGTCTGCCGGGCCCACCAGCACGCCGCCGGAGCGGCGAAAAGGGGGACCTCCAGAAGGAGCCGCCCGGCGGGATATTCGTCGAGTCGGCCGATCACGGCCTCGGACGCTCCCGCGGCGGACTGACCAGCAAGATCCACTGCAGTCGAGCAGAGGCAGAAGCCCTTGTCCGTCGTGATCACGGCCGGGCAGCGGGGCGACTCCCCGCAGTTCGAAGCGGTCCTGGAAGCCGTCCGGGTTCCGAGGCTGGGGCCCGGCAGGCCGCGCAAGCTCCCGGACCGGGTGCGGGCCGACAAGGCGTACGACCCCCGCGGCAATTGCTCCTACCTGTGCAGACGCGGTATCAAGGCCACCATTCCGGTTCCGGCGGACCGAGTCCGCAACCGCCTCAAGCGTGGCTCGCGCGGCGGGCGCCCGCCGAAGTTCGACAAGAACGACTACAAGCAACGGCACGCGGTCGAGTGCGGGATCAACCGGCTCCAGCGCCACCGGGCCGTCGCCACTCGGTACGACAAACTCGCCGTCCGCTACGAAGCTACAGTGCTGGTCGCAGCCATCAACGAGTGGCTGCGACCAGCACATGCACAACAGGCCCTAGACGAGTTATTCCGAACGCTGACGGTGCATTCGGGCATCGTGGTCGCCCGGTGGGGGCGGAGCCGTCAGATCAGTGATCGACCGATGTCGGCGATCGCATTCGCCGGGAACCCGTCACGCAGCAGTGGCAAGGTCTTCTCGAAGTCCGCGAACAGCCCGCCGCCATCAACGGGCCATAGCGTCGGGTCGGCGATGGGAACGCCAATGTAGGCCCGGCCAGGAGAGTCATCCCAGGTCGGGTCCAGGACGGTGCCGTTGGGGCGGACGACCCACGCGTGGGGGAGGTGGAAGTCTGCGCCGCCCGCGTTGATCAAAGCGAAGCCCTCCGCGTACACCATGCCTTCTGCCTGATGGTCTGTCGCATAGCGGGCGGAGTTTCCGTAGCAAAGCCGGTCGGGCATCCCGACCAGGTCGTGGGGGCGTGGAGCAGGGGCGAATCGGCGTCCCAGGGCGAGCAGCAGGTGGGCCGAGCTCTGATGTGCCCATTCCGGGCGGGCGGCGAAGCCACGGTTGTGAAGTTCTACGTATTTGCGGATGAGGTCGAGGAGATCGTCCTCGTCGTGCGTGTACGAGGTCGTCTCCGGGCTGATGGTCATGCTGTGACCTTCCTCCGATCACGACAGCCGGTCGAGCCTGGCTGTGAACTCCTTCGCCCTCAGCAGTCTTACCGAGGAGTGGAGCAGGGCGGTGGCAAGGGCATCTGCCCACGTCCGTCGGCACGCAGAACTGGGTGCCCAAGATCAATCTGTGATAGGCGACCTGGACGCCCTGCTGACTGCACTGTACGTGAAGATCGATGACGAGATCGGAGGGACCCGATGGCTCGGCAGGCCGCCGCAGTTGACGGATTCCGAGCTGGTCACGCTGGCTGTCGCGCAGGCGATGCTGGGCTTCACCTCCGAATCCAGATGGCTGCGCTTCGTCGGCTCCCGTCAAGAAGGCGATACGGCTATTGGCCGTTGATACGGACTTCTGGTTCGACAACCACTGGATCACCGACTCCACACCGGTGGAGTGCGGCCGCTCCCGGTCGACGGTGAAACGCTCGGAAATGGCCGGCTGGGCCGGGTACGGGTACTGCGCCTCACACTCTCGGTTCTTCTGGGGCCTGCGCCTGTTCTTGCTCTGCACCCCGACGGGCATGCCGATCCTGTGAGCGCTTGCGAACCCGAAGATGGACGAGCGCAAGGTGCTCACGGCGATGCTGGACCGCGAGCCGGACGCGGTCACCGACCGTCCCGGTCTGCTGCTGATCGCGGACAAGGGCTTCGCCTCCAAGGAGTTCGAATCCGATCTGGCGCTGCGCGGTGCGGAGTTGTTACGGCCGTCGTTCAAGCGGGAGAAGCGCCGCAAGGGCGAGTCCCTGCTGAAGTCGGTGCGGCAGTTGATCGAGTCAGTGAACGACACCCTCAAGGGCCAGCTCGACCTGGAACAGCACGGCGGCCGGAACTTCGAGGGCGTCGCCGTCCGAGTCGCTCAGCTCGTCCTCGCGCTGGCCGCAGCGATCTGGCACAACCACAAGACCGGACAGTCGGTCACTCGGTCCCTGATCGCCTACGACCACTGATCACATCGGAATGAGTCGTCTAGTGAGAACGTGAGGCCCGGGGCCGCCAGTCAGGGGCGGCTGCCCCGGACCCCACCCGGCGCTGGAAGGGAACAATCGTGCCCCCCGAACACGATCTGCTGTGGCGTCGCTGCGCTCTCCTTGGGCGCGTCCTGCTCCCGCTGGTGGACCAGGAACCGTTTGGCGGCAGGCCCGCCGCCGGGAGAACCTCCAGTCATGGGACATCGACACGGCCGCGGGCGAGCGGCTGCTGGAGACGTTCGCGGCCCTGGCCACCCATGCGGTCGCCGCCGACGCCTCGCTGACCGCCACCGAGCTGGAGGACCTGCCCCTCAAGACGGTGGCCGAGGCGGCGACCGGGAAACGCGACTACGAACTGCTCGCCGGCCTCCCACAGACCTTCGACAGCGTCCGGGACGCGGACGCCGTCAACGTCTTCCGCCTGCACGTCTACCGCGGCGGACCGAGTGGCCTGCGGATCACCCGGCTTGCCACCGAACTGCGTCACAGCATCCTCGTCCTCGCCGAACACGGTCCGGCGCGGCTGCGCACGTGTGGGGACGTCCTGCTCCGGGCGCCGAAGGCGGCCTGCCGCAACGAGGCAGAGGGGAATTTCCGTGGAGTTAGAGTCCACCGAGCTGTCGGGGCGATCAAGGCGGTGCGCGGTGGACTGGCAGCCGCGCAGCAGGACGGGGACGGGGCACCGGCTCGGTTCACGGTCAAGGAGATGCAGGTCCAATCCGGGCATGCGCAGCGTCGCCTCGTTCGGTGACCGACGTTCCTTACCGCAGCCGCGACGTCTGACGGTGTTGGTCGTGGTGGTGAACTGCTTGCTCAGGAAAGACGCGGGCCATCCAGTCTGCTGGGGCACCGGCCTGGTGCAGTGTTGCGATCTGACGGTCGTAGTCGTGCCCTTCGGGGCTGGCGTGGACGCGCAAGTAGAGGGGGTCATCTTTGCCGGTGTTGCTGTCGAAGTAGAAGTCGCAGGTGTGGTGCCACCGAAAGGGGGCGTCCGGCTCGGCGCAGCGGCAGAACCGGTCGGCCACACGAACTGGCAGGCCCCAGCGCGGGTGGCACAGCCTGTGGAGGAGTTGGTCGTGCCAGCGGGCCCGGGGATGGGCGGTGCGGGCGTCGATTTTCCAGCTGCCACCGTCGTCCCAGCACTGGACCCTGTAGAAGGCGGTGACGGTGTGGAAGAGGGGGATTCGCCGCAGCAGTCCGCTGCCCACCGCGGCCCGCCGGGCCCGCGAGGCTTCGAGGCTGGGGTAGGCGTTGACGTGCCTGGATTCCACGCCATCGAGCTGTGAGTCCGTCCACAGTGGCCGCAGACCGTTGTCGTCGCACCAGCGCCGGTGTCGGCGCTCGATGTCCGCCCAGTCCTCCGTCAGCCCTTTGGGCAGCGTGAGTGCGAGCGTGGCTGTCTGCCCAGGATCTTTCACCGTGTGAAGGTGCAGTTGCCGACCGCCAGCCTCGACGCCGCTCATCCGAAGGCCGGGGATCCCGTGCGGGTCATCATCGCTTCCTGGTGCGGGAGCCGCTGGCAGTAGCTGGCTCAGACAGTACTCGGGGAAGGAGTACCGCTTGCGGCCCAAGTACGCGTCGAGGTTCAGGGTGAGGGACGTCGCGGTGCTGCTGAGGGAGGCGACACCGAAGGGGTGGGCGCACAGGTCCGGAGAGGTTCCCAGTTGCTCGAGGACCAGACCCTCCAGCCGAGCCTGCGCCGGCGAGGCCGCGGGCGCCGGGTGGCTCGTGCGAAGACCTGTGCGGCGGGATTGGCCACTGCACTCGGCCCAGTAGCGAAGCTTGCGGGACTCCCACGAGGAGCGGTCGTTCACGGCAGTGCCTTCCTGGCGCGCCTCTGCCCGATCCCGGCACGTCAACAAACACTGACCAGTTGCTGGGTGTGATCACGGTGGTGCAGGCCGGTGCAATGCCACGCTCCTTGCGTTCCGTTACACCGGATCGGGCGGCGGTCGGAACGTGGCCCGCCTCGGGCCATTTCCGACCAGCATCCAGCACAACCACGGCCAGGGACGGACGACACCGTCACCGGTTCACTCGGACGGACCCTGTACATCAGGCATGGAGGGGACGAACGAGTGGGAGCACGCGTTCGGTCAGTTGCCCGGTGAGCTGGGCATCGGTGAGGGCGGTATCGGTCAGCCAGTCCGCTGCGGTCAGCTGGTCGGCCAGGCGCTGCAGTTCACAGGAATCGACTGGAACCCAGGCGGCGAGAGAGGTCAGGACGATGCCCTGGCCGCGGGGACCGAGGCGTCGGCCTGGGTGGCCAGCGTCAGGGCAAGCAGCCGGGTTGCGGCGGTGGCCTTGCAGAGTTTCTTGTCCGAGATGGCCTGGTCGGCCCAGCCGGAGAGCTTGGCCCGCATCTTCTTGCCGAACGTGAACGGGCCCGCCTTGTCCTCGTGGGGCACGAGGGAGGAAACGGTGATCGAGGTGGGGTTCTCCGGCCGGGAGGCGAGCAGATCGGCGGCGGTACCGGGCAGTGTGAGTCAGCCGCGGCCGGTCAGCTTCTCGAGCAGGTCCTCCGGGTCGGTCAGGCCCAGCGCGGTGAGGTCCTGCCCGACGAGGTTGCCGGTGCCGATGTTCGCGGTGCGCAAAGTCAGCATCAGCACCAGCAGCCGTGCCTCCGGGCCGGGCAGCGGGGTGTGGTCTGCCACGTGCGCGAGGACAGCGCGCGCGTGGTCCCCTTGCGTCGGTCCGGAAAGCGGGCGCGACACGACCGGCCCGTCGCTGTCCGCGATGCCGCCGGTGCGCTGCTGGTGCTGGAAGCGCGCGGCAGTGGCTGCCTGCTCGGCGCACCGGGTCTCCAGCCGCAGGCTCTCGATGCCACTGACGTTGGCCCAGGTGGTGAAGGCCCGTGCCTCGCGTTCGTGGAGGTTGGCGAGGAGGGCCACGTCTGGCTCCGTGCGCTGTTGGTAGGCGCGGAAGAGGTCACCGAGCTCGATGAGCTCGTCCCGCAAGGCGACGGGCCGCAGATGGTGAGGGATGACGCGCTGGGCGATCTTCGACTGTGGTGGGCGGCGGCGTGCAGGTGCGGAGCGGGACGCTGGCAGCCCCGTCACGGCTTCGGCCTGGCGGTGGGAGAACGGCGTCGCGCTCGGTGCTGCGGGAGACCGATGTTCGGAAAGATGGGACTCAGGCTCCTGGGAAGTGGCCACGGTCTTCGCCCCATGTGTGGCGGCCGCGCAGCGCGAGCAGCACTCCAAAGCCTGCCACCAGCGTCCTCCCCTGTCGGTCACCACGGCCAGGACGACCGGCCCACCGCATCGCCAGGGTTCGGCACGCGTAGGCCTACCGGTTTCTGGCAGGTGCGTGCGGCAGCCGTCTGCTCTGCACGCGCAGTAGGCCCCGGGCCTGGGGACGGGGGCGGCGCGCAGGTGGGCCTTGAGGTGAGCGATGGCGGCCGCCCGCCCGGCGGCCGCGGACGGCAGACGCTGCTCCGCGCAGGCGGGACGGCTGCACGAGATGCGTACGGCTGCACTGCCCCGGCTGGCGGCGTTCAGACGGACCGTCCAACGGCGCCCCGGCACCCGCTTGTCCAGCTCGCTCACCGCGGCCTGAGCCATCTCGGTGTTCCTCTCGTGCCGTATC
Organism: Streptomyces sp. SolWspMP-5a-2; assembly: GCF_900091845.1. Lineage (GTDB taxonomy): Bacteria > Actinomycetota > Actinomycetes > Streptomycetales > Streptomycetaceae > Streptomyces > Streptomyces doudnae. The sequence continues at coordinate 10,093 of NZ_FMCI01000007.1, read as the reverse complement.
TGTGATGCCTGCCGCCGCTTCTGCTGCACCGGGCGTGCGGGAGGTGAGGTCACCGTATGCGGCGCAAGGGGGGGGGGAAGGCTGGTGAACTCGCCCTGGACTACACCGGCCATTGAACGGGGCACGGCTGATTTTGAACGGTTGCCACGGCAGCGGTCGGCACTCCACCACAACGGCGGGCACGGTCCGCGTCGGGGCATCGGGCCGCCATGTTGGTGGAGTAGGCATCCAGGGGCGTGGGGGCCAGGGCGCGCAGGAAGGCGTCTGCCGCCATGAGTGCCTCGTTGGCCGCAGCGATGAGCATCGACGCAGCTCTGTGCCGACGGCCCGAGCTTCTTGGAAGAGTCAGAGCGGCCGGTATCCGGGGAGCCCACCTGCATTGAGGAGGCCGACGAGCTCGGACAGAGCAGCGGCGAGGCGGGTGTCGAACCGAGCAAGAGTCCTTGGGCAGGGTTGCTACGACACCTCAGTCCGGCAATGCCCGAACTTTCGACATCGGCCTCCTTGTTACGCTGGCGTAGACATGGGACAGGGGGTACCTCGGTGCGGACGGCGAGAGAACCGCGGTGCGAGGGAACCTGTTCGGCCTATTTGCCACCGAGGCGGTCGGTGCTGTCAGCCGACCAGACCTGCACGGTGCCGTTAGTGATTCCGATTGCCAACGTAGAGCGCTCAGCGTTGTAAGACAGACTGGTGAAAGCCTGAGATCGGGTGGGGGCCCGCAGAAGTTTGGGATTCTTGTGAACGTCCCACAGCTGCACGTATCCGCCGGTAGTGGTGGCTGCAACGCGACTTCGGGCGGTGAAGACAAGGCCGCTGATCGAACCGACACCGCTTGGAAGGGAGCGGGACGCCGCCTCGCGGTACGGCTGCGGCTCGGCAGGATTCCTGACGTTCCAGAACTTCGTCGTGCCGTCGCTGCTGCCCGCAGCCAGAACGCTGCCATCAGGGCTGTACCCGATGCTAGTTGCAGGCAGACCCCGCTGTACCGTGCTGAGGACCTCCGGCCTGCTTGGGTCCTGAACGTCCCACAGTTGCACGGTGCCGTCGACACTTGCCACGGCCAGCGTCGCATTCCGGCGGTCGAAGGCGACGTCGCTCACCGAGTGCTGGCGTCCAGGGGTAGCCAGGATCGCGGGCCGCTCGCGGTCCACACTCCAGAGCTGCACCGTGCCCTGTGCGTTGGCCACCGCAAGGGTACGTCCGTCGTGGCTGTAAGCCGTACTGGTCACAGCGCTACCACGCCTGTTCGGCGAGGGGAGGAAAGCAACCTTGTTGCCGTCCTTGGCAGCCATCAGCAAAACAGCACCCGTGCTGGTGCTGACAGCGTAGGTGCGTCCATCGGGATTAAAAGTCACACCTGTCGCGGCCCCGGTGGACTCGGGCGTGTACTTCTTGTTCACCTCCCGGCCGGTGAATGTGTCACGGACAACGACACGACCGGAATAGGTGGTGGCCACGAGGAGACGTCCGTCGGGACTGAAGGCCAGACCGGTGACGGGCGAGGAGCCCACCGTGTAGGTCCGTTTGATGTCCGCCTGAGATGTGATGGGCGACCAGGGCGACCGAGCCGGAGACGACATCAGAGGCAGGTGCAGTAACCAGCCTGCACCGAAAGCTGCTCCGCCCACCAGCACCAGCGACAAGAAGAGCGTCAGGGAGGAAGAAGACATTCCTCTACCGGGCCGGTAGGGGCGCTTACGGCGCGCCCGGCTCTGTCGGCGTTTACTGGGTGTCAGTGCCAGAAAATCAAGGAACGTGGCGTCAGGGCTGAAGCGCCCGGACACAGGTGACTGGTGAAGTGCTAGTTCTTCGAGGAAACGAAGTGGCTTGCGCGGCATGGGCCTACCTCATGAGGATCGTCACTGGCGGTGTACGGATTCGCTGTCGTCTTCCTGCTGCTCCTCGGCGCTTGGGTCGCCAGCCTCGATTGGGTCGGGTGGCGACGCGTTGGCGGGTTTACCGTTGAGCGGCTCTTGTGAGGGTGGGGCAGTGGTGCCCCCGCTGTGGTGTGAGGCGCTGGAACCGGCGGCTTCCTGGGTGGGTGCCGAGTCTGCAGACGGTTGATGGCTCTCCGCCGTCGGCACAGGCGAAGGCCCAGTCCGTCCGTTTGCTCCCCGGTCTGGCACGATGCGCTGCTCGGCGGCTGCGCGAGGAGCGGGTGGGCGTGGCAGATCGGCGTTGTCCCGTGTCGCGGCCGCACGTCCCTCGTACATGCGGGGCTGTCCGCCAGCAAGGTCGTCCGCTGGGACAGTCGTCTGGGTCTGCGCAAGCCGAGAGATCAACAGTGGTGCTGTCATACCAGTCACCATCGCATGCATGGGGGAGAAGACATGGGAGGACGCAGTAATCGCAGCCGGTGGAAGGATTCCCAGAAAAAGACGCAGGGCTACAGCACCCCAAAAATATTTGCGCTGTTTTCGATTCGACCACGGTGATCGGAAGCTCCGGGCGTCACCTGGCACTCTCATGGATAGATAAATCTGCAAGGCCTCGGCCACGGCGCTGCCGCCGAGCCCCCACAAGGCGGCATATAAGGAATTCATGAGCATGCAGCGTAGTGCAACCGAAGCGATCGCGTTGGATGATGATCCGCAACTGATGAAGCGGCTACGGAAGAGGATCAAGCAGAAAGGTTTTTCGCGGGCTCAGTCTGAGCGATAGGCAAAATCTGAATGCTATACATGCCAATAATGACAGAGTTTGTTTGAAAATGAGCGCGACCTGTACTCTGCGGGTGGCCTGATAGTGGTCCAGCGCTGTAACGTGCGCTGGGAGAATCCCAGGATGCCAGCCGCGCGCTGTGTGGAGCTCTTTCGGGTTCCGATCAGGAAACACACGCCTGCGTCACCTATGGGCACAGAGTGGGCCGGAAATGCTCGTTCGAGCTCTCGGTGCGAGCGGCACCAGGCCAGGCTCGTCTCTAGAGCGCGTCTTCAAAAGATCTCGCGTAGTGGATCATGGTTGGGTGATACGTCGTCATGAACTGTCCGGTGCCGAGTGGGAGTTCGTCGGACCGCTGCTGCCGGTGTCACTGCGTGGCTGGAAGCAGCTGGACGACCGCAAGGTGCTCAACGGAATCGTGTGGAAGTTCCGCACCGGGACGGCCTGGCGGGACGTGCCGGAGCGGTACGGCCCGTGGGCCACACTGCACACCTGCTTTCGGGTGGGCGCTGGATGGCACCTTCGAGCGCATGCTCCGAGCCGCCGGGCGCACGCCGATGCGGCTGGGGACATCGACTGGCTGGTGTCGGTCGACTCCATCGTCCTCCGCGCCCACCAGCACGCCGCCGGGGCCCGAAAAAGGGGGCCCGCAGTCCCGGCCTCGGACGCTCCCGAGGCGGCCTGACCAGCAAAATCCACCTGGCCTGCGACAGTGAGCCCTTTCCAACCTGGCTCGTGGGCCTGGCGCGGTTGGGCTGACAATGTGGTGAAGCCCCTGGTAGATGGGTTTTCGATCAAGAGAACCGTTTCCATCAGAGGCTTCACGTGCTTGTCTGCCCGTCGGGCGTCGACGTGTCCAGCTCTGCCCTCCGCTTCCTCACCCAGCAGCTGCGGCGTCACCGCGGTGCGATCGGCTCCCGCTGGCGGCGCCTGAGCTCCGGCCGCCAGGCTCTGCTCACCCTCGCCCACCTTCGGATGGGGCACACGTATGCGCAGCTCGCGGCCGGGTTCGGCGTCGGAACCACCACGGCCTACCGCTACGTCACCGAGGCTGTCGACCTCCTGGCCGCCCTCGCCCCCAGCCTGGCCGACGCGGTGCGAACCGCGTCGATGAAGGCGTACCTGCTCCTGGACGGCACGCTGCTGGCGATCGACCGCGTCGCCGCGGACCGGCCGTTCTACTCCGGAAAGCACAAGGAGCACGGGATGAACGTGCAGGTCATCGCAGACCCCTTCGGTCGACTGCTGCGGGCCTCACCAGCCCTGCCCGGCGCCGTCCACGACATCCGTGCGGCCCGCGAACACGGCATTGTCGAGGCCCTCGCCGAGGCCGGCATCCAGTGCTGGGCCGACAAGGGCTACCGGGGTGCCGGCGGCACGGTCCGCATCCCGTGCTGGGGGCGGTGGGAGACCCTCTCCCCAGGCCAGAAGGCGGTGAACCGGTCACACGCGAAGATCCGGGCACTCGTCGAGCAGGCCGTCGCCACCCTCAGGTCCTGGCGACTCCTCCGCAAACTACGGTGCTCATCGACCCGGATCACCAGCCTCGTCCAGGCCGTACTCACCCTTCATCTGACCAGCTCAGAGTGAGGTTGGAAAAGGCTCACTGAACATGAGGGCGAGGACAGCAGCCCCAGCGATCATCACACCTGCGGTCCGGTCCTGTATGAGGCGAGGTAAGTGGCGTTGCCAGCGCAAGTAGGGAATACGGTCCCGGCTGTTCATGATCTTTCCTGTCGGTAGCAGATGATCGGACACACAGTTCGAGAGCGCGCCGCGGGAACCGTCCGGCGAGGACGGCGGACCTGGGCAACGTGCCGTCCAAGAAGCTCGCTTCACAGCGAAGCCCGGCGAGAGCAGTTGCTCGGCTTCCGATCGGTCCCCCGTGCTGAGGCAGGCAGCGGCTCTCGCGCTTGTTCACGTGCCTACGGTTGTCGCCCACAGCGGCACGGACCAGGTATGGACATCGCCGAGAGCGAGGCGGAGAGGGCCGAGGAGACGTTGTGCGAGATCGGGGGAGAGGTCAGCGATGGCCAGGGCCACTGCTGCGAACGTGACGGACTTCTGCTCGTCGGAGAATCCCCGGACCCGCTTGCCGTGACGCTGTGCGGTTCGCGACAGGGCCTGCTCGGTGTGCTTGATCAGCACATTCTTCAGTAGGCCGCGGTCGCGGTCCGCGGCCAGGTCGCGGGCGTCGTACCAGGCAGAGTCTTCCCGGTCCGTCGGCCATGCCTTCTCGTAGCTGCGGCGCAGGGCCAGGACGTCCTGCCAGGTGGCCTGCTCGACACGCGATACGAGTGCTGCGGCGGTGCGGCCCTGTGGTCCCAGAGCCCACCACGCCGGCACCCGGAAGCAGATGCGCTGGTGCCAGGTCCGTCCGGCCCGCGTCTCGTCCTCGCCCGGCACCAGATGGAACACCCACAGCCCGAAGGGGAGTTCCGCTGTGAAGGGCAGATACGACGCTCCCGCGGCGTAGGGGGCCGCCCGGTGCCATGGCTGCTTGCGGCGGCGCAGCTCGACCCCCGGTGACTCCTCCACCACCACGGTCGCACCGGCTCGCAGGAGAGCGGCATAGTCCACGGCGTCCTCAGCGAAGCCACGCCCCGACGGCCGGGTCACCTTCCACCCCCACCCCTCGGGAAGATCTGCTGGTGCTCTGCCCAGCACAGCCCACTGCTCCCAGCCCAGTCCGTCCACAAGCCCCCCATGCCAACGTCCTGCCCGGCCGAGCCGCCTGCCGGGCAGGTGAACTACTTGGCGGGGCAGGTGGCGCCCTGCTGCTCCTCGAACTCGGTCTTCCCATCGGCCAGACCCGTCGAGGCTGCTCCCATGTGGCCCACGGCCTTCTTGCCGTTGGCGAGCCGGTTGTCGGCCGATCCGGTTCCCCCGGTCGTGCAGTTGATCTCGACGAAGTAGCCGGCGTCGTCCTTCAGGCCAGCCGCTGCGTCGTTGAACACGGCGCGCAGGCCCTTGGCCGAGGTGACCTTGATGGTGACGCGGCGCTGATTGCCGTCCGTGTCCTGGTGGGTGATCTTGTATGCCGGAACCTTGGGGGCGGCCTCGGGCGAGCCGCTGGTGCCGGTTTCCGTGCCGCTGCACGCGGTGAGTACCGCAGTGGCGATCGCGGACAGGAGCAGAGTAGGGGTGGAGCGCTTCACGGCTGGTTCCTCACAGAAGTTCACGGACGTGATGTGTGGGACTCGTGAAGGTGCCTGATGGTTGCACGGCGAATTCGAACCTGCCTGTCGATTGATCGGGCACCCGCAGGCAGGCGAGCTCTTGCGCTTTCCTGAGGGTGGCGAGCGGATAGACCGGCGGTGCACCATTCGCCCTGAGGACCTGTGCGGGTACGGATCTGACGGCATGTCGGCAGCCGTGGCGCAGGCTGAGGGCGACTGGGGCGGTGTGCCGGAGAGTGACCGTCTATCAGGAGGCCGAGGGCATAGATCCAGCGGTCGCCGTGGCGAGGGGCAAGACCCCGGGCAAGGCCGTGCTGGCGGGAGTCCGGGGCGCGGATCTCACGGCGCCGGACACAACCTCCCGAGCCTGTCGTTGAGTGTGCCCAAGAAACCGAGTCGGTGTGCTCGCTGCCGACTCCTGATCATGTCCCGGGTGCGTCAGCGTTGAGCTTTTGCAGTTCACGCCCCAGATCGCCTGCGCGCCGCCGCCACTGGTGCGCCTGCTCCCGTGCGGGGAACCAGGCCGCGTCCGTGCAGGCGTTCAGATCATCGAGTTCGTGCAGGGCCCGAGTGACATCCTCACTGCTGAGTGTCCGGCGGCGCGGAAGCGAGCCGACGAGCCTTGCGACGGCGTGCAGCCGGTGCGCGGCACGGTAGTAGGCGACCTGGGCATCGGTGAGACGGCGGACCGCGTACCCGCCGCACTTGCTGCACGGGTCGAACCCCTGGTTACCCATCAGCTCCTCGATGGTCACCATCTCGTCGTAGCGGCCGACGCCGGGCTCCGGACGCCGGTGCGCGCAGCCGGGGGAGTGGGCTCGCCCCTCAAAGCGGCCGGCCGCGTCCGATGTGTAGGCCTGCACCGAGGCGAGGACCCCCACGGGGAGGCCCGAGCCGCTGCTCCAGCGGTCGTCCGAGACCGGCGCGAAGGGGCCAAGGCGCAGTTGCTCCATCGCCAGCAGACCGTCCCAGACCGGCCACGGCACAGAGCTGCGCGGGCCCCGCTCGTCGTACCCGGAGGCCTCCAGGTCGCGCAGGTCCGCCGCCGAGCGGGCCAGGGCCAGGGTGCGCAGCGCACGGCTGGTGTCCGCGCGCCCCTCGCACAGCCGCACGAGGAGCCGCTCGCCCTCCGCTGCGCTCAGACTGCTGCCGAATGTTGCATCGCACGGGTCGTTCACCTCAGGAGCCCATACTCCTGTTCCTTCGGTCTGTGCCGCGCCGTCGTGCACGCTCTGGCGCAACGGTTCGAACAGTTCCTCGGGCAGGTCGTCGGCGCCGGCGAGGATGATGCCCTGCCGGCCGGCGGCGCACCGTTGTTCCAGCACGCTCAGTGCCACCACCTCGACCCCTCCGCCCACGCTGAGCACCGCATACAGCTGCTCGGCGTCCGGCACCGCGCGCCGCAGCGCCCGCAGATGATTCGCGCTGACCAGGCGGCGGCCGCTGACCGGGGTGTCGTCGAAGACGCCGGGCCGCAGTCCCGCATCCGCGGCAGGCGATGGCCCGGGCCCGGACGGGTCGGACTGCTCCTGTTAGGCGGCGGGTTCGTAGGCGAGCACGGAGTCCAGCGACAGCAGCCGCACGGCCACCGTCCCGGGCACCCGCACCGTCAGCGTCAGGTGCTCGGCCGGGTGCCTGCGCTCCACGGACGTGTATGAGGCGAGCACGGCCTGTTCCCAGCGGGACAGACGCTCGAGGGGACGCTCGTGGCTGCCGCGCTGCGGCGCGGCAGCATCCGGCACCCGCATGAGGAGCACCCGGGTCCCGTCCGCGTCCGGCCCCGACGAACGTGCGCTCTCCTCCCACACGGTGAGCAGCGCCGCGGCCCGCTCCATGAGCCGGTCGGCGCCCTTGCGCCGTCCGTTCATCGCACTGCGCAGGTCGTGGGCGAGATACCGCTGCTCGCTAGGGTGGCCCCAGTAGTCCTCGACGTGGCTGCGCCAACGCCGCCACAGCGACCGCAGGTAAGTCTTCGCCTCGGTGGGTGTGCCCAGCGGGGCGAAAGAGAGTTCGTCGGCGGGCAGTTCCGGCTCCGGCAGGGCCGCCACGGCCGTCGCCAGCACGAGCAGGTTCTGCGCCACCAGCCGCGCCGCCCGGGCGCTCAGCACCTCCAGGTGGTCCGTCTTGCGGCGCACCGCCGCCTGGGCCCAGGGACGCAGCCAGGGAAAGAGTTCCAGGACCCGATCCACGTCGGCCAGGCTGGCCAGTGCGTCGAGCCAGTCGGCGAAGACGCCCTCCCGCACCTGCCGGGCCTCCTCCAATTCCTCCCAGTCGTCCTCCTCGGCGTCCTCCCCGCCGATCGAGGCATCAAGGAGGAGCAGAGCTGCCGCCCGGGTTGTGTCTTCGTCGTCGTGGCTGTCCTCGCCGGCCTCATGACAGCGGTCCAACTTGTAGAGCAGCCCCAGGCCGGTCACTTCCTCCAGGAAGATGCTTAGCGTCGTCCCCGCGCGCGCCCAGCGCCCGTACGCCGCGCACCGAGGGCACATCCGGTCGACCACCGACGCCCCCAGCCGCACCTCCCGCTCGGTGGCCCGCACCGAACGCAGCAAGGAGCACGACCTTGTGGCGTGCAGCTTCGCGTGCTTGCCCGGCGCCGCCCACACGGTGATGGTGGCGCCCTCGAACGGACCGAGCGGCACATCCGGTGTCAGCATTCCGTACGTCACGCAACCTCCCCCAGAGCAGTGGCTGCTGAGCCTAACGGTGGCCACCGACAAGAGGCCGCCGCCCGGCGCGCGCAGACCCGGGCTCCCCACCCCGGGCAGCCGTCATCCTCGCCGGGCCGCGCGCAGGAGCGGCCGCGCGGCTCGTCCGGACGGCGCCCCATCCACGTGACCCCGGGGCGAACCTGTCCGCGCACCAGGACCGGCGCGTCCCGCGCTGGACGGCCCGGAGCAAGGCCGAGGTGGGCTTCACGCGCGGCGAACGGCTCCCGGGCCGCCCCGGTCGAGACGCCCCGGCCCGCTGGGGCAGTTGCCCCTCGCCCACGCTGGCCACCCCCCCCAAAGAAAGCCATGGAGCTCTGTCGGTGGGGCCGGCAACAGCAGCCATATCTCGCTACCTGGGAGGCATGCGGCCGGTCAGCTTCTTCCAGGCAAGGCGGGCCCGCTCCAGTTCGTCCTCCGCGGCCTCGCGGTCCGGGTCCTGGCGGTTGCGCTGCCGTACCTGAGCGAGGCGTCGGCGTGCCGCCTCCTGCGCGCGCGTGTCGGCGCGGGCGTCCTCCAACTCTCTCTCGGCTTCTTTGAGCTGGTGGGGGATGCGGGCACGGGTGTTGTTCTCGTCTGCGACGGCGTTCTGGATGGCAATGACGAAGTCGCTTACGGCCTCGTGGTCGAAGAGGGGCTGGTCATCGAGGGGAGCACGGAAATGCGGGTACTTGACCCGGTGCCGATGCCCGGTGACCTGGGTGATGTAGATCGAGTAGATCCTTTCCTCCTTGTCGAAGGAGACGTCCAGGTCAGCCAGCGCGATGGAACGGGTGTCCGTTGACGACGTCACCACGAGGGCATGCCTGAACAGGGCGAGCTCTCCCAGGCTGCCCAGCCGCTCACCGGTGCCGGGATTGCGCAGAGCTGCGATCTTCTGTGCCAGCTGATCCAGCCTACGGTCGTAATCGGCTTTGGCGGAGGTGAGCTGGGCCTGCGCGGTGGACTCGGTTTGAGCCGCTGTGCGGGCTGCATGGCGTGCCTTGCTGCGAGCGTTGGCCAGCCTTTCGCGGTCAGTCTCGTACTGGAAGCTGAAGGCGAAGGCCCAGCCGCCGGGGTATCTGTGCCGTCTCCACAGCACCCAGATCCCTAAGGCTGCCGCAACGGCTCCAGCCAGCCGTACCGTGTTCATGTCCGTCCCCCTCTGGTCGTCGACCCTGTTGTCCTACTGCGCTTGCGTCGGCCGCGGTATCGATTCGGGTCAGACGTCAGCAACGCCACATCCCACGAAGCGCCCTCGCCTCATGCGCCCCAGAAGGCGTCTGTGATGCGGGTGGGTGTTGTGGGCCTCGTCGGGCACGATGAACCTGCTCTTGCCGTGCCGCCGTGCGTTGCCGTGCAGGTCTTCATGGCGGCCGCGCGCGCCCCGGACCTCTGACGTCTGCAGATCACAGGGCCGGGAGACGTCACGCGAAGCGGCGGAACGGGCCGGCGCCGCCTGTGCGGCGCCGGCCGGGACGTCTGCCGGAGATGTTCGTGTTGTGGGCGGCCCGCCGCGCTGCCGCCCGTCCGGGCGGACGGCAGCGCGGCAACAGCGGCGGCAGT